>JAWLDT010000001.1:0-75495 GCA_041686485.1 Bacteroidales bacterium
GCTGGACTATGGACGGCGTTCCGACCATTGAACATCTCAAGAATTTGGGAATGGACCTTCCCGAAGTGGTTGAGGTAGTAAAAGCGCATCAGAACTAAAAAGAAAACGGTTCTGATCAATAAAACAGCAGGTAAAGGGGTTACATTTGCGTAACAAGCACCTTTACCTGCTTTTTTGTATCCCCCTGATAAAGATACGGTTTATTATTTATCCCTGTTAAGCAGGTTTTTTGTCATGTTTTCCAGGGGTTGTTTCCTATCGTCGGGTACATTGATCTGTTGAAAAACGTCAAAAGCGGCCGAATAATAGGCCTCTGTGGTTTCCAGGGCTTTGTTATTCAGGTTAAGCTGCTCATAAACCGCTTTTACCCGGCTGATTTTATCCTGATCCGGGATTTCCCCCTTGTCCTTAAATAAGGTTAGCAGTTCTTCACGCTGTTGGTTATCTGCCCGTTCAAGGGCCTGGACATACAACCAGGTTTTTTTATTAGCCAGAATATCGCCGCCGGTTTTTTTCCCGAATTGCCCTTCATCGCCAAATGTGTCGAGCCAGTCATCACGAATCTGAAAAGCCATACCTATTTGTTCGCCAAAGCGGTAGATCTTTTCCTGGTCGTCCGGATTTGCTCCAGCGATGATGGCTCCGGTTTTCAGGCATGCGGCCGGAAGGACAGCTGTTTTCAGGCGTATCATTTCAAGGTATTGTTCTTCGGTAACATCATGCCGGCCTTCAAAATCCATGTCATACTGCTGTCCCTCGCATATCTCTTTAACTGTTTGATAATACAGGTCCAGTACTTGCCGGAGCTTGTTGTCCGGCACCCTGCTTACATGCTGGCTGGCGATGGCAAACAACACATCCCCGGACAGGATGGCTGTGTTATCGTCCCATTTGACATGCACGGTGGGTTTGTTGCGGCGGATGGGGGCATCGTCCATGATATCGTCGTGCAGCAGGGTAAAATTGTGGAAAAGTTCGAGTCCTGCCGCAGCCGGCAGTGCTTCGTTAACGTCCCCGTTGAACATCTCGCAGGCCAGCAGGGTCATCACGGGCCTTATGCGCTTGCCGCCGTTAGCCAGGCAATAAGCTACAGGCTCATACAGGTTTTTCGGCTCCTTTGTCAGCGGGATGTCATGTAAATAACCATTGATCAGTTGAAGATATGTATCCATATTTTTTGTCAACTATGTTGTTAGCCTATTTATTTAAAAACGAATAAGATGTATATGTTACGGTTCGCTTGGCACCTCGGCGTCATAGCAGCTAGCCATTGCTTTGTGGCCTTCTTTGTGTCTGTGACTCTGTGGTTAATATTTTTCAACATAGAAGGCACGAAGTACACGAAGATTGTCACCTAAAGTAATCTTATCACGGTAATATCCCCCATTATTTTTCAATCAGCACATTCAAACCTTATTCCTCTTCTGCCACTTTGATCAGATAATCTCCATATCCGCTTTTCATTAGCGGCCGGGCGATCTCTTTCAGGTCTTTCCCGGTAATAAATCCTTTCCGGTAGGCCACCTCTTCGATGCATCCGATCTTCAGACCCTGGCGATGTTCGATCACTTCCACAAATTGAGCAGCCTGGATCAGCGATGTAAAGGTTCCCGTGTCCAGCCAGGCGGTTCCCCGGCTCATGATGCCCACCTTGAGCCTGCCCTGCTCCAGGTAATGCCGGTTCACGTCGGTGATCTCATACTCTCCCCGGGCGCTGGGGCGTATGTTTTTTGCCACTTGCACCACGCTGTTGTCATAGAAATAGAGGCCGGGAACCGCATAATTCGACTTTGGCTTATCTGGTTTTTCCTCGATGCTGACTGCCCTTTTAGCTTCGTCGAAAGCCACCACGCCGTAGCGTTGCGGGTCCGACACGTGGTAGGCAAATACCACTCCGCCATCCGGATCGCTGTGTGCCGAGAGCATGTCCCACAGCCCGGTGCCATAGAAAATATTGTCTCCCAGGATCAGGGCCACCTTGTCATCCCCAATGAAATCCTCGCCAATGATAAAAGCCTGTGCCAACCCTTTAGGCTCTTCCTGGATGGCGTATTGAAAGCGGCATCCCAGGCGGCTGCCATCTCCCAGCAAGCGCTGAAAGTGAGGCAAATCCTCTGGCGTGGATATGATCAGGATTTCACGAATGCCGGCCATCATCAGAATGGACAGCGGGTAATAGATCATCGGCTTGTCATACACCGGCATGAGTTGCTTGCTCATGGCCAGGGTGATCGGGTAAAGCCGTGTGCCGGATCCACCGGCCAGAATAATACCTTTCATGGTGCAGGGGTGTTTTTATAGGTTGATTGTTGGTTATTTGTTCAGGTTACTCACTTTCGTTATTTGCTTCGCTATTATTATGCTTTGCTGTCATTATGCTTCGCTGTCATTCAATGGCTTAAAAATATCCACAAATTACACAACTTGTTTCACAAATTTCTCAAATTAGAACTGTTCTCGGCTCCCTCTTCGTTTCCTCGCCTCTTTCTTATGTCACCCCTTCGGGGTTTTTGTCATTTGTTGTTGCTTTATTTTTATAATCGTTTCATCCCTTCGGGATTTCTTGGATCTTTGTGTCTTTTCTTTGTGTTCTCGGTGGCTTTGTGGTTTTCAACATAGAAGGCACGAAGTACACGAAGTTTTTCTCTGCCTTCCAGCTTTTCCCTTTTTCCTTCCAGCTTCCGGATTCTGACAGGTCAAGCCCTTAAAGTGACAGCTCAAGCGCTGTCATTACGGTAGTTCACCTGCGGTAGTTATTGCGGGCCGGTCAAGCCCGGCCTTCACTATCAGCTCCCTTCATCATTTTTCACTTTTCACTTTTCATTTTTCACTTTTCACTTTTCACTTCTTCCTTCCAGCTTCCAGCTTCCAGCTTCGAGCTTTTTCACTGTTCACCGTTCACTGTTCACTGTTCACTGTTCACCGTTCACTGTTCACTGTTCACTGTTCACCGTTCACTGCTCCCAGCTCCCCATTCGCCTCTTCTCGCCCTCACGTCTTCGCATCTTCGTTCCCTCACCTTTGTCTTTAAGTTCATAAGTCCCTTACAACTCTTAAGTCCCTTACAACTCTTAAGTCCCTTACGTCTCTTAAGTCCCTTACGTCTCTTAAGTCCCTTACAACTCTTAAGTCCCTTACGCCTCTTCCCGCTCTCTCGCCCACAACCTTCCTGTCATGGAACGCAGCCCTGCCTGCCGGGTTGTTATCGCCAAAGGTAAAAAAAGATAAATAATCTGTAGGAGATAACCAGGTTAAAAAGGTCGATCTGGTGTTGTTTTCTATGTTGTAACTCTAAACAGCGCTTAATAGATGCTCTGGTGGTAATCAATGTGAATATGAATAACGGGTTGACCGCCTGACTGGTTTGTTTAACCTAAAAAGGGAAAAAGGATGAAAAAACAAGAAAATAAGCTAAATAAATGTTAAGTTTGACTAAAAAAAGAACAATGAAGCTTCAAAAAGTCAGGGCATTTTGGTTGGTCGTATTCCTGTTAATGTTATCTCTCCCAGGTAATGGTCAGCCTCCGCCACCGCCGGGCGATCACGGCGACGAAGAACACCAGAGTCCATTCCAGGAATCACCTATAGGCGGTGGTGTTTTTATCCTGCTGGTTCTTGGTGCCGGCTATGGCGCCAAAAAGTTGTACGATAGCCGAAAGGAATGGTGAATCACTGCAAACAAGCATGCTGGTTTGCCATGACACCCCCGGCGCTATGGTAAAGCGTTATCTGTTTTTCAGCTTTGAGCGTTTAACTTGCCCTCTGTCATAGTCTTTTTGGTGTTTCCGAAGGGATGCTGATGAGGTTCGAAAGCTGATTTTCATTATCTTTGCAGATTGTTTTCCCAATTATGCAACACGCACCTGCGAAGATATATTCTGAAAAGTTAGAGGTCTATGGCGCCCGTGAGCACAACCTCAAAAACATCGATTTGGTTGTCCCCCGAAGGCAGCTGATAGTCATTACCGGCTTAAGTGGAAGCGGCAAATCTTCCTTAGCCTTCGACACCATCTATGCCGAAGGACAACGCCGGTATATCGAGACTTTTTCGGCTTATGCCCGGCAGTTTCTGGGTACCCTTGAGCGTCCCGATGTGGATAAGATAGCCGGTCTGAACCCCGTCATAAGCATCGAGCAAAAAACTTCAGGGAGGAACCCGCGCTCCACGGTTGGGACTATTACGGAGATTTATGACTTCCTGAGGCTGTTATTTGCACGAATAGGGGAGGCGCATTCCTATGTGACCGGCGACAAAATGGTCCGTTACACCCCGGAAAAGATCCTGGAGTTGCTGATGCAACGCTTTCAGGGCAGGAAAATCATGCTGCTGGCACCCATGGTGAAAGGCCGGAAAGGCCATTACCGGGAGCTGTTCGAACAGATCGGCAAGCAGGGCTTCCTCCGGGTGCGGGTCGATGGCGAAATTTCGGAGATAAAGTCCGGCATGAAACTGGACCGTTATAAAGTACATGATATTGAAACGGTGATCGACCGCCTGCAGGTAGATAATAAGCGGCAAAAACAAATAGCCTCTTCTTTACAAACAGCCCTGAAGCACGGTAAGGGCATGGTGATGGTGGTGGATGAAAGCGACGGTAGTGTGCATCATTTCAGCAAAAACCTGATGTGTCCGCAATCCGGGATTGCCTATAAAGAGCCTGAGCCCAACACCTTCTCTTTCAACTCCCCCTATGGGGCCTGTCCAAAATGCAACGGGCTGGGTAAAGTGAGTGAGATGGATATGGAAAAGATCATTCCCGATCCGTCATTATCCATCCGTAAAGGTGGAATTGCACCCATCTCCGGAAACAAAACAGCCTGGATCACCCGCCAGCTTGAAGCCATCGGGATGAAATACGGTTTCGACCTCGATACGCCGATCAAGGAGTTCAGCGAGGAGGCTATCAATACCATCTTATATGGTTCTAATGAGATGTTTAAAGTCAAGCATGAAGGGCTTGGGGTCACGAATACTTATTCATTGCAATTTGAGGGCATTGTCCATTTTATCAGAAACCAGTATGATGATGCTTCTTCCCGTTCCCTGCGCCGTTGGGCTGCCAGCTTCATGCGACAGATCCCCTGCCCTGAATGTGGCGGTCAGCGTCTGAACAAGGAGTCGCTGCATTTTTTCGTAGCAGGAAAAAATATTGCAGAATATGCTGAAATGGATATGTTAGAGCTCATGGAGCAAATGGACTCCATTCCTGATCATCTTGAGGAGCGGCAACGACATATTGCTTCGGAGATCCTCCGGGAGTTGCGCCTCCGGGTGAGCTTCCTGCTGGATGTCGGACTGGATTATTTAGCCCTTAACCGTACTTCCCGTAGCCTGTCGGGTGGAGAGAGCCAGCGTATCCGGCTGGCTACGCAGATTGGCTCACAGCTTACCGGTGTTCTCTATATCCTGGATGAACCAAGCATCGGACTGCATCAACGCGACAACCACAGGCTTATCAGTGCCCTGAAAGAGCTGCGCGACCTCGGGAACTCTGTTATGGTGGTTGAACACGACCGCGACATGATCCTGTCGGCTGACCATCTCATCGACATGGGTCCCGGTGCCGGCAGTCACGGTGGTTATGTTGTGGCGGAAGGCACGCCCCTGCAGCTGATGCAACAACATTCCATCACGGCCGATTACCTGAATGGCAACCGCGAAGTGCCGGTACCGCTGAAACGGCGCTCGGGCAATCATGCCAGTCTGGTTCTGAAAGGTGCACGTGGCAACAACCTCAAAGGGGATGAACTCTTACTCCCTTTGGGCAAACTCATCTGTGTCACCGGCGTTTCAGGCAGTGGAAAGTCTTCCCTGATCAATGAAACCCTGTATCCAGCGCTGAGCAGGCATTTTCACCGTTCAGAAAAACAACCGCTACCCTATGATAAGATCGAAGGACTGAAGAATCTGGATAAGGTCATCGAAGTGGATCAGTCACCGATCGGACGGACACCGCGTTCCAATCCGGCTACCTATACCAAGCTCTTTGATGAGATCCGCAAGTTGTTTGCAGCTTTGCCCGAATCACAGGTACGTGGCTATAAGCCAGGACGTTTCTCTTTCAATGTAAAAGGGGGCCGGTGCGAGACCTGTCAGGGTGGGGGCGTGCGTGTGATTGAGATGAATTTTCTTCCGGACGTACATGTACATTGCGAGACCTGCCAGGGGAAGCGCTATAATCGTGAAACCCTGGAGGTTCGTTATAAGGGTAAGAGCATCAATGATGTCCTGGATATGAGTATCAGCCAGGCCATGGAGTTTTTTGAACATATCCCGTCTATTGCCAACCGGCTGAAAACCCTCGAGGATGTCGGACTTGGCTATATCACCCTGGGCCAGAGCAGCACCACCCTCTCAGGCGGGGAGGCACAGCGGGTAAAATTGTCGGCGGAGCTGTCAAAACGTGAAACCGGAAAAACGCTCTATATTCTTGATGAACCCACCACCGGTTTGCATTTCGAAGATGTACGGGTGCTGATGGATGTGCTGGGCCGGCTGGTTGACAGAGGCAACACCGTGCTGATCATCGAACATAACATGGACGTGATCAAGGTTGCCGATCATATTATCGATCTTGGACCCGAAGGGGGGGAGCGGGGTGGACGTATTATTGGTGCCGGGTCACCTGAGCAGATGAGCGACCAAAAGGAAGGCTATACCGGACAGTTTCTGAAGGAAGCCCTGGAAGAAAATGGCAACCTGCCACAGCGGCAGATTGATATGTGATTTATGGGGCTATATATCCAGCGCTTTACGACTCACGGGCATCGTCATACAACGTGCACCGCCACCGCCACGCGGCAACTCTGACCCCTCGATGGTTACCACATATTTTTTATAATCCTTCAGGTCAACACCTCCCTTTAAAACATCATGGGCGCGTATGACCGAAAAACCGGCTTTTTCCATGGCATTGATGGTGTGGATGTTTCGTGCGTAGCCAATCACCTTTCCCGGGCCCAAGGCGAAGAAGTTGGCGCCACTATGCCATTGCTCCCGTTCCTGCTGCCACTGATCATGCTCGCCTCCACACAGCACCGGCTGCAGGTCCATGCCAAGTTTCCCGAGCGCTTGCGGTAAATTTTGTACTTCCCGGATAAATTGAACCTTACCCCCTTCGGCATAAATATGCACCGTCTGGTATTTATTCATCTTCATGATGATGGGCTCATATATCATGCACTTGTCGCGATCGAGCAGGGTGAACACCATATCCAGATGGATGAAAGATTCTGGTGTATGGGGCAATTCCTGCACCAGGATATGTTGTTTCTCATTTTTCTTCTTGAGATGATGCAACAAAAAGTCAATACCCTGTGGGGTGGTTCGTGACCCGATGCCGCACAGGATGACATCATCCCGGGCAATAAGAACATCACCCCCTTCAATGGAAATGGCCGGATTTAGTTGGTCCCGGGTGTTCAGGTTGACGGTTCTGGTACTGAACATGGGATGAAAATCGAAGATCGCCTCCATGATGATGCTTTCGCGAAGTCGGACCGGGGAAGCCATGGCTCCGACAAAAACGTTGTCATAAACAGAGATGGCGGCATCTCTGGTAAAGAAAAAATTATGAAGGGGTTTCAGGGCAAATCGCTCTTTGTTCAAATAGTTGGTGAGCGTATTTTTTCTGACCGGTACGCCTTCGATCAATGCCCCGGCCAGGGTGGTTTCGTCCAGTGTTAGCAAATGACTGCAAATGCTTTCAGCTTCTTCGTGCTGGCAGATCTTCTCCACCAGTCCCTGTTTTACCTTGTCGTTTTTTAAGATATTCGCTAACAGGTCTTTGACCTCAAAAGTGTTGGTAACCTTTTCCAGTATCCCTTTAAACTGGCTAAACTCTTTGTTGGCTACGGACAGATTCAGAATGTCGCTATACAATGCCCGCTCCGCATTGTCGGGTGTCATGTTCTCAACTTCCTGACCCGGAGAATGAACGATAACGCCTTCCAGGTCTCCAATCTCTGAAAATATATTGGCGGGTAGTTTATCTTGCATAGGGCATACTCTTTTAAGAATTCCGGTTCTTTCTTCACGTTTACGACAAAATTAGCAAATAATACCTTCTTTGATTGGCATATTTTTAAGTATTTTTGGTGTTTGTCATTCTTCATCAAATCATCTGACCTACAACAACAATTCTATTTTGTCATGAATATCCTTCTTATAGGTGGTGGTGGTCGGGAACATGCGCTGGCCCATAAAATTGCCTCAAGTCCGCTTTGTGAAACCCTGTATATTGCGCCTGGTAATGCCGGAACAGCTATGCATGGCGATAACGTCATTCTGGACATTGCTGATCATCAGCGTGTGGGTGAATTTGTGTTGAAAAACGGTGTTGACATGGTTGTCGTAGGTCCGGAAGAACCCCTGGTCAAGGGTCTGGGAGATCATTTCAGGCGGGATCAGGAGTTGCGGAAGGTTTTGTTTGCCGGGCCCGGGGCAGACGGGGCACGACTGGAAGGGAGCAAGGCTTTTGCCAAATCCTTTATGGAAAGCAATGCCATACCCACGGCGAAATACCGTGCTTTTCATGCCGGTGACCTTCAGGCAGGCCTTGATTTTCTGGCCGGGCTGAAAGCTCCTTATGTGTTGAAAGCCGATGGCCTGGCTGCCGGCAAAGGGGTCATCATTTGTGACACCCTGCAGGAAGCCGAAACCACATTGCGGGAGATGTTGTGTGATAAACGCTTTGGGGATGCTTCTGAAACAGTTGTTATTGAAGAATACCTGCAAGGCTGGGAGATGTCCGTGTTTGTGATCACCGATGGTATTTCATGGCATATGCTACCGGCAGCCAAAGATTATAAACGGATCGGAGAAGGCGATACGGGCGCCAATACAGGTGGGATGGGGGCTGTTAGCCCGGTTCCGGCTGCCGACAGCCACCTTATGCAGCGAATAGAAAAACAAATTGTGAACCCCACGATCCGGGGGTTGCAACAAGCGCAAATCCCATATGTCGGATTTATCTTTTTCGGTTTGATGGTGGTTGATGAAAGCCCCTATGTGATTGAATATAACGTCCGCCTAGGTGATCCGGAGGCCGAAGTGATCCTCCCACGCATAAAAACCGACCTGGTTGACATGCTGCAGGCTGCCTGCCGTCAGGAGCTACATACAAAAGAATTGGTTATCATTTCTGAGGCAGCAGCTACCGTCGTACTGGCCAGTGGCGGGTATCCAGGGCCATATCAAAAAGGTCATGAAGTCTTTATGTCCGATACGACAACCGGTTGTCAGCGTTTTTATGCCGGGGTTAAAGATAAGGATGGACATCTGGTAACCAGCGGTGGAAGAGTAATGGCTGTTACCGGAATGGCAGAAAATCTTGAAAAAGCCCTCAAAGTAGCCTACCAGGATGTTAATAATATCGACTTCAAGGCTAAATACTTCAGAAGGGATATCGGGGAAGACCTTTTATCCTTCATATAAACATCAGGTAATGCTTATTCATCTTTTCAGAAAAACGCAATGGCATACACCGTTTCTGCTTCTGATCATTGGTGCGGTGCTTTGGTTCGATGCGTTTATACGTCCGGAGGCATCCCTGGTATACATTCGTAGTATAAACGCACCTTTGTATAACCTGTTTGAGCCTTTAGTGTCCGCGTACCCGCTGGCTGCGAATATTGTCTCCTTTCTGTTGTTGCTTTTTCAGGTGTTTTTCGTAAACTATGTGGCAACCTCGAAGGCATTTACAGATAAGTATTCAGGGTTAACAGCGTTGTTTTACCTGTTGCTTATGAGCAGTACCCCGGGAATGATTGCCCCCCACCCTGTACTTTTTAGCAACCTGTTTCTCTTGCTGGCCCTGAACAAGATTTTTCATGTGTATCGTGAAAAGCAGGTCAGGCTGGAAGTGTTTAACGTAGGCCTGCTTGTCGCATTAGCCGGTTTGTTCTATTATCCCGCTATGGTATTTGTTTTCCTGCTATTGATCGCGCTGGTTGTTTATTATCAGGTGAACATAAATGCTTTTTTTGCTGCCCTGCTGGGCTTCCTGGCACCTTTTGCTTTCCTTTGGCTCTATTACTTCATGCAGGAAAACACGGATCAGCTCATTACCGAACTCACCATCATGGTGCAACCCATGCTGATCTTTGAACAAAGCCCCGGTCAGTATGAAAAGCTGTTAATTTATATGCTTGCGCTGCTTTCTCTGTTTTCTTTTTTCCGTTTACAGTTCATAAACAAAAGGAAAAGACCCATTCGCATCCGAAAAAGGATAAACCTGTTGTTTCTCTTCTTTTTGTTTGCGGCTGTTTCCTATTTCCTGACCGTTCATTATTTTCATGTGCATTATGGTTTGATGATGATACCCCTGAGTGTCGCCCTTGGCTCATTATTTGATGATATAAAACGCAAAAAGCTGGCCGAGATCCTATTTACGGTTTTTTTACTATTGATACTGGCCGCCCGTTTCGCCGGGTATAGTATATTTTGACAAATGCTTACCTTTGTGGCACCGTAGGTTACACGGAAATGGCATAGGAGGAGGTGTTGAAGGGGTGGGTGACTGTTTTATAAGCTGGAAGCTCGAAGCTGGAAGGAAGAAAGAAAAAAAGCTCGAAGCTGGGAGAAGAGAAAAACTTCGTGTGCTTAGTGCCTCCCGAAGGGTCAGGACAGGTTTGTGGTGAAAAAATAACCACGAAGGCACGAACACAAAGATGGGAGAAAAAAACCGTTCACTGTTCACCGTTCACTGTTCACCGTTCACCGTTCACCGTTCACTGTTTACTGTTCACTGTTCACCGTTCACCGTTCACTTTGATACAATAACATATACATACTTGATATAACTCCATTATGAAATTTGGTGTAGTTGTTTTCCCCGGTTCCAATTGCGATCATGATATGATCTATGTCCTGCAGAAAAAGCTCAGTCAGGAAGTGGTTCCGTTATGGCATAAAGATCATGACCTGCAGGGCGTTGATTTTGTAGTACTGCCCGGGGGATTTTCGTTTGGTGATTATTTGCGCTCGGGAGCCATCGCCCGGTTTTCACCGATTATGCAGGAAGTGGTTGCTTTTGCCCGGAAAGGCGGTTATGTCATGGGGATCTGCAATGGCTTTCAGATTCTTTGTGAAGCACAATTGTTGCCGGGTGCTTTGATTCATAACCCGGATCATCAATTTATCTGTAAGAATGCCTTCATTCGCAGTGAGACAAAGAACAGTCTTATTACGGCTGCTACTGATCCCGGAGAGCCCCTGAAGATACCTGTGGCCCACGGCGAAGGCCAGTATTATATTGATGATACCAATTTGCAAGCGCTTCATGATCATCAGCAGGTGTTGTTCCGCTATTGTGATGCCGAAGGCCGGTTAACTCCCGGATCGAACCCGAATGGCTCTGTTGATCATATAGCAGGCGTGTGTAACCATGAAAGAAATGTGTTTGGTATGATGCCGCATCCCGAAAGGGCTGCTGATCAGGAGTTGGGCAATCAGGATGGCCGCCGTATCCTTGAAGGAATCCTGAAGGTGGCTGTCTAAGCATTTTCAGATCGATCATTCTGACAAAATAAATCATTTCCGATGTCAGCTCCTCTGCGCATACAATTCGGTGACCGTTACCCTGAGGCCGGTTGCGATGAAGCCGGCCGGGGGTGCCTTGCAGGTCCGGTCTTTGCCGCAGCTGTCATCTTACCGAAAAAGCCTTCAGAAAAAATCCAATCCCTGTTAAAGGATTCTAAAGCCTTATCCGCCAAAAACAGGGAAACATTGCGAACGCTCATTACAGCGAATGCCGTAAGCTATGGTGTCGCCGGGATTGATCATCAAACCATTGATGAGATCAATATCCTGAATGCAAGCATCCTGGCAATGCACAAAGCCCTGGAGCAACTTACACCGCAGCCGGAGATGATCCTGGTTGACGGTCACCGTTTTAAACCTTACGGTGAGGTAATGCATGAGTGCATTGTGAAAGCGGACTCCAGCTTTTTGTCTGTTGCTGCCGCCTCTGTCCTGGCCAAAACATATCGCGATGCCTATATGGAGTGGCTGGATGAGCAATATCCCCAATATGGCTGGAAACAAAACAAAGGATACCCTACAGTCGCTCATCGTTCGGCTATCAGGGAATTTGGCCTTACACCATTTCACCGGCGCACGTTCCGCCAACTGAAACAACAACCATTTAATTTTGAATCAACCGACAAATGATGAAAGGGCATATATGATAGCTTCTGACCATATTGAACAGATTGTTGCTGATACCGGTATCCCTCGTAAAAGTGTTGCAAAAACGGCCTTCCTGATGGCGTCAGGTGCCACAGTTCCGTTCATCGCCCGGTATCGCAAGGAGGTGACTGGGTCGCTGGATGAGGTTCAGATAACCACCATTCGGGACATGCTGGCCCGCCTGCAGGAACTGGATAAGCGACGTGAAGCCATCCTGGCGTCCATTGACGAGCAGGGTCTCTTGACACCGGAACTGGAAAGTGCCATCAAGGTATGCAGCAGCATGTCGGCATTGGAGGACCTTTATCTGCCTTACCGGCCAAAGCGCAAAACAAGGGCCACCAAAGCTGTTGCACGTGGTCTTGAACCACTTGCACGAATGTTGATGGCGCAGGAAAACCGGGATCCCGACAAGGCGGCAGCGGCCTATGTTAACCCCGGGAAGGAGGTTTCTTCCGTTAAAGATGCACTGGCGGGGGCGCGTGATATCATGGCCGAATGGATCAACGAAGACAGCCGGGCACGTGGGCAACTGCGCCGACTCATGAACAGAAAGGCCGTGTTAATCAGTCGACCGGTAAAAGGCCAGGAGGAAGAAGGTGAAAAATATGCCAGCTATTTCGATTGGCAGGAGAAAGCCGCCAAAGCTCCTTCGCATCGAATCCTGGCCATGATGCGGGGAGAAAAAGAAGGCTTTCTGAAGCTGCAACTGGCTCCGGAGCAGGAAGAAGCATTCGCTATGCTGGAAAAATTGTTTATTAAAGGAGATGGCCCTGACGCTGAACAGGTGCGGCTGGCACTTCAGGATTCCTATAAACGGCTGCTCCATCCGTCCCTCGAGACCGAACTGCGACATGTGCTGAAAGAACGCGCCGATAAAAAAGCCATCGATGTCTTTGGCGAAAACCTCAGGCAGCTGTTACTTGCCCCGCCGCTGGGTCAGAAACGTATTCTGGCCATCGACCCCGGTTATCGAACGGGCTGCAAAGTTGTTTGTCTGGACGAAGAGGGACAGCTTCTGCACAACGAAAATATCTACCCCCATCCCCCTGCTAACCAGAAAGGACCTGCCATGGCCAAGATACAGAGCCTGGTGGATGCTTACAGGATTGAAGCTATCGCTATCGGAAACGGTACGGCAGGCCGTGAAACAGAAAATATGATCCGCAAAGTCCGCTTCGACCGGGATGTGATGGCTATCATGGTGAACGAAAGCGGTGCTTCGGTCTATTCCGCTTCCGACCTTGCCCGGGAGGAATTCCCCGAATATGACGTAACCGTCAGGGGCGCGGTGAGCATCGGCCGGCGCCTCGCCGATCCACTGGCCGAGCTTGTAAAGATTGACCCCAAAGCCATCGGGGTCGGACAGTACCAGCATGATGTGGATCAGAAGATGTTGAAACAGGCCCTCGATGATGTGGTAATGAGTTGTGTGAATGCCGTTGGTGTGGAAGCAAATACCGCCAGTAAGCAGCTGCTGACCTATGTTTCCGGCATCGGCCCCGGACTGGCTTCTTCCATCATACAACACAGAAATGAACAAGGGCCATTTAACTCCCGGCAGGCACTGAAAAAGGTACCAAGACTGGGAGAAAAAGCCTTTGAACAGGCAGCCGGATTTATTCGTGTGGCACAATCAACGAATCCGCTCGACAAAAGTGCCGTCCACCCTGAAAGTTATGAGGTGGTGGCAGCCATGGCCCAGGATCTGGGCGTTGGGGTGCATGACCTTATGCAAGACAAAAGCCTCCGTGATAAGATTCGTTTGGAAAACTATGTGACTAAAACCGCCGGGATCCCGACATTGAAGGATATCATGAAGGAGCTTTCGCGCGCCGGCCGTGATCCCCGGGAAAGCATTGACCAGTTTTCATTTGATAAGAACATCTTCAAAATGGAAGATTTAAAAGAGGGGATGGTGCTGCCGGGCATTGTTACCAATATCACTGCCTTTGGCGCATTCGTAGATATTGGTGTAAAACAGGACGGCCTGGTACATATCAGTCAGCTGACAGACCGTTTTGTTGAAAATCCCTCCGAAGTAGTGAAACTCAACCAAAAAGTACAGGTGAAAGTACTTTCGGTTGACATCGCACGAAAGCGCATTGGATTATCGATGAAGGACGTGGATTAGGTATTACCGTTCTTTTTGCTGTATATGGTTTCGATGATATCGGCATACGTTTTCGTCAGGTAGCTCCGTCGTAGCTTCAGGGTAGCACTTAACTGGCCTGTTTCCACGCCCCACTCATGATCAAGGAGTTCAAATTTGGAAATGCGTTCGTATTTACCAAATCGTTGGTTATAATGGTTGACCTCCTTCTGATACCTTGCCCGGATACGTGGCATGGCTATCATTTCTGGATTGGTGGTATAGGGTATGTCTTTTTTGCTGCACCAGGAGCGCAGGTGATTAAAGTCAGGCACAATCAGGGCGGCCGGGAAGCGTTGGTTCTCTCCGATCACCATGATCTGATCAATGAAGGGCGATTCTTTAAAAGCATTTTCCAGCGCCTGCGGATGGATATATTTCCCAAATGATGTTTTGAATATGACTTTTTTCCTATCTGTGATGCGCAGTTGTCCTTCCGGCTCAATAACACCCACATCACCGGTGTGAAACCAGCCATCCTCGTCAAGGACCTCCCGGGTCTGTTCCGGATCTTTATAATAGCCCTTCATGACATTGGGGCCTTTGACCAGGATCTCTCCGTCCCCGGCTATTCTGACATTAACACCCCGAAGTACCGGACCTACTGTTCCGAATTTGATTCCATCCGGGCTAAAATCGCTTACAGCTATGACAGGAGAGGTTTCTGTCAGCCCATATCCTTCCAGAACACGGAGCCCCATCGCCCAGAAAACGCGATTTAGTCTGGGCTGGAGGGCTGCCCCTCCCGAAACGATGATGTCCAGGTTGTTTCCAAGTGCCGCTTTCCATTTGCTAAAAACCAGCTTTCTGGCAATTTTGAGTTTCAATGCATAGACAGGGTTGCGCTTTACCTTGCCTATCTCGTAACGCAAACCCACCCTATTGGCCCAGAAGAAGATGATCTTCCGGAGGCCTTTCAGGCTGCGCCCCTTTGTAAGGATCTTGTCATACACCTTTTCAAGCAGCCTGGGTACCGTGGTAAATACATGCGGATGTACTTCTTTAAGACTGTCGGCAATAACCCCCATATTGGAGATATAGTACATTGTTAAACCTTTGTAGAGGAAGGTGTAGTTCATCATGCGCTCATAAATATGGCACAGTGGCAGGAAACTCATGGCACGGTGCTCCGGACCAAAGGGTGGAATGTGGGATACGGCCTTGAAATTGCTGATGATGTTATTGTGTGAAAGCATAACCCCTTTCGGTGTACCGGTGGTTCCGGAGGTATAGATGATGGTTGCCAGGTCATCAGGTTTAATGCTGTCTTTGATTTTTTGTAACTGTTCCGGTTGCGGATGCTCTTTTCCCAGGTTGATAAGCTCATCGAGATGCTGATAGCCAAGGAGATCGCTGAAGGTGTAGATGGCCTCCAGAGAGGGTATGTCTTTGACAATTTCTTTGATGCGCCTGTACATCTCCTCACCGGCTACAAAAACATACTTTACCTCTGCATGGCTGAGGATATGATGATAATCTTTGTTGCTGATGGTAGGATAAATGGGTATGTGAATGGCGCCAATTTGTTGAACCCCCATATCCAGAATGTTCCATTCCGGGCGGTTAAAGGTGATTGAGGCTATTTTATCACCGCGCCGAACGCCCCTGGCCATCAGTCCGTAGCTGGTGTGCCGGCTGCTCTCAATCCAAGCTTTTGTTGAATACGTTTTCCATTTATCTGAATCTTTGCCGGCAAGAGCCACTTGCTTGTCCGGGCAAAGCCCTGCATAATGATCAAGTAAATCAAAAATCCTGGTTACTTCCATACAAATTGAAAAGGTTGCTTTATACGAATGTTTAAGCTTTAAGACACGAATATAGAATTATTTTTTTTACACACTACCTTTTTTTATTCATTCATAAAAAAACCGGATTGAGCAGGGTGGAAAAACAACTCAATCCGGTTAAGACAGCGCATACAATAAAATCAGTTTATTGCTTACTTCTTTAATTCATGAAAATATTTATAGAAGTAAGGGATGGTTTCCAATCCTTTGTAAAACTGGGATAATGGATAGTTCTCGTTAGGCGAGTGGATGGCATCGGTTTCCAGGCCAAAGCCCATCAGGATAGATTTTGTTCCCAGGATCTGCTCAAACATGGAGATGATCGGAATGCTTCCACCGCTGCGGTAGGGGATGGGTTTGATGCCATAGCTTTGTTCATAGGCTTTACTTGCGGCCTTATAGGCTGGTGTGTCTGTTGGACTCACATAGCCCTCGCCGCCATGCAGGAACTCGACATCAACCTTTACGCAGGAGGGGGCGATGGACAGGAAATGGTCCTTAAACAGGTGGGTGATCTTTTCAGAATTCTGATGGGGCACCAGACGCATGGAGATCTTGGCATGTGCTTCAGAAGGCAGGACGGTTTTGGCTCCTTTTTCTGTGTAGCCGCCCCAGATTCCGTTCACATCAAGCGATGGTCTGATGCCTGTCCGTTCCAGCGCTGAATATCCTTTTTCACCATGAAGGGCTTCTACCCCGATTGATTTCTTATAGGCCTCTTCGTCAAAGGGTGCACGGGCCATCTCTTTGCGTTCTTCGTCTGACAATTCCTCCACATCGTCATAGAAACCTTCCACCGTTATGCGCCCGTTTTCATCGATCAGGCTGCTGATCATATCACAAAGGATATTCACCGGGTTGGCAACGGCGCCACCATACAGACCCGAGTGCAGATCACGGTTCGGGCCGGTTACGTGTACTTCACAAAAAGAAAGACCCCGCAGGCCGGTGGTGATGGATGGGGTGTCGGGGCCAAGCATGGCCGTGTCAGATACCAGGATGATGTCTCCGGCCAGCCGCTCACGATTGTCCTTCAGAAATTGTCCCAGGCTCGGTGATCCGATCTCCTCTTCACCCTCTATCATGAACTTGACGTTACAGGGCAACTGCCTGGTTTCTACCAGGTATTCAAATGAGGCCAGGTGCATAAACATCTGTCCCTTATCATCGTCTGCCCCGCGGGCATAGATATGGCCGTCCCTGATCCCGGGCTTAAATGGCTCACTTTTCCAGAGATCAAGCGGCTCGACGGGCTGTACGTCATAATGTCCGTAGATAATGACCGTAGGGAGGGCCGGATCAATGGTCTTCTCACCATATACCACCGGATGGCCTTCCGTTTTACAAACTTCAGCATGGTCTGCACCCTTTTTTAGCAAGCTTTCTTTGATCCAGTCAGCAGCCCTGTACATGTCATCCTTATGGTCTTCTTTTGAACTGATCGAAGGGATCCGGATAAGTTCAAACAACTCCTCGAGGAAGCGGTCTTTGTTATTTTCAATATATTGATGAAGGTCTTTCATATACGAATAATGTTTAAGGTTTGAGAATGTATGATTATTTTGAAGTTGAAAACAAATATATAAAATATCCGGCTAAACGGCACTTTAAGGTTCCCATCCGAACCATTGATCCAGTTCGCGCCTCTCTTTCTTGGTAGGACGTCCGGTTCGCGGTGGCCTGATGCCGGATTGTTTCCTGGCAACTTCCATCTTCCTGTATTCTTCTTCGGGTGTCAGATCTTCCATATACTGGCTCACCAGTCTGGCGCCGACCCGCTTGTCCAGGGGTTGCAGAACACGCAACTTCCTGTGGACAGGACCGGTTCTTACTTCAATCTCCATGCCCGGATAGACCTCCCGGGATGGTTTGATCTCTTCACCGTTTATTTTAACTCTTCCTGACCGGCAGGCCTGGGTGGCCATGCTGCGGGTTTTGAATACCCTGACCGACCACAACCATTTATCGATTCTTGGTGTGTCCGATTGTTTCATCATACATTACTTCTTGCGACAATAGATTGTGATGCCAACGCCTGAAAAATTCCAGTGGCTTCGAATCTTGTTTTCCAAAAAGCGAATATAAGGCTCTTTTATATACTGGGGAAGGTTGCAGAAGAAAACAAAGGCAGGATAATGGGTGGGTAACTGCGTTATATATTTTATCTTAATATACTTCCCTTTGGTAGCTGGCGGCGGATTGTTTTCCACAATGGGCAGCAATACCTCGTTGAGTTCACTGGTGGAAATCCGGCGCTTGCGGTTTTGATAGACTTCCATACCCGTTTCCATCGCTTTGAATATGCGTTGCCTGGTGAGCACCGAGGTGAACAAGATCGGGATATCGGTCAGCGGGGCGGTTCGCTCCTTGATAAGCGCCTTCATCTGCTTTACCGAGTGTGTGTCTTTGTTTTTTACCAGATCCCACTTGTTGACCAGGATCACAATCCCTTTGCTATTCCTTGCGGCCAGCGCAAATATATTCAGGTCCTGTGATTCGAAAGGCTGTGTGGCATCTGTCATAAGTAAACAGACATCGGCATCTTCGATAGCCCTGACAGAGCGCATGACCGAATAAAATTCAATGTTTTCGTGCACTTTGCCTTTTTTCCGGAGGCCGGCGGTGTCTACCAGGTAAAAGTCAAAGCCGAATTTATTGTACCGTGAGTAGATTGTATCCCGCGTAGTGCCCGGAATGTCTGTTACAATATTTCGTTCATCATCCAGTAACATGTTGATCAGGGAAGATTTTCCGACGTTTGGTCTCCCTACGACGGCAATGCGCGGGATATCATCATCTTCTGCCTCCTCCTGCTGGTTTTCCTGTAACACCTTCACCACATCGTCAAGCAGATCCCCCGTGCCACTTCCATTGATAGAAGAGATGGGATAAATGGTGTCTGCGCCCAGTGCGTAAAACGTGGATGATTCCTGGATCAGTTTGCTGTTATCGGCTTTGTTGGCCACCACGAAATAATCTTTTTTGCTTCGCCGAAGCATATCGATCACCTCTTCATCCAGCGGGTTGATGCCCTCCATGGTGTCTACAAGAAACAACACCACGGTGGCTTCCTCCAGGGCAATTTGTACCTGGTTGCGGATCTCTTCCTCAAACACATCCTCCGAGTGTGCCACATAGCCACCGGTATCGATCACCGAAAACGTCAATCCATTCCAGTCAGATTGCCCGTAATGCCGGTCACGTGTGACCCCTGAGGTGGGATCCACAATCGCCTTTCGCCTTTTAACAAGACGGTTGAAAAGGGTGGACTTGCCAACGTTGGGCCGGCCTACCAGTGCTACTATATTTGACATGCTACTATTGTTTTGTCAGTCATGATCATTCGTGGGATGTATTTCCGGATCGCCCGGGCTTTTACGCTTCGTTTCTGTTCCAAAAACGATTTACCTGTAACCAAACCGTCGCAGTTTGGTCTCATCCTCGCGCCAGTTTTTATTTACCTTCACATGCAATTCCAGAAACACCTTTTTGCCCACAAACGCTTCAATATCTTTTCGCGCTTCTGTCCCTACCTTTTTCAGGGCCTTGCCCTGATGGCCAATGATGATGCCCTTCTGGCTCTCCCGTGCGACATGTATTGTACTCCTTATACGAATGATGTTTTCTTCTTCTTTGTATTCGTCAACGACAACCTCCACCGAGTAGGGTATTTCCTGTTTATAAAGGACGAGGATCTTTTCCCGGATGCTTTCCGCCACAAAGAAACGGACAGGCTTATCGGTAATTTCGTCTTTCGGGAAATAAGGCGGTCCTTCCGGTAATAATTCCAGGGTTTTATGCAATACAACATCCACGTTATAACCTTTGAGGGCGGATACAGGAATGACAGACCATTCAGGGTAAGCGTTTTCCCACTGTTGGCGGGCACGGATCACTTCATCGTCCTGTGCCAGGTCAATTTTGTTGATAAGCACCATGACCGGCACACCCGATTGTTCAATCCGGTTAAGAATGTCTTCATTTTCGAATGCACCCTCGATATCCGCCAAAATGATAAAGATGTCGGCATCTTCAAGGGCACCCAGAACAAACTGCATCATTTGCTCCTGCAGCTTATAATGGGGATCGAGGATACCCGGCGTATCTGAAAACACCATCTGGTAATCGTCGCCATTGGCGATCCCCAAAATGCGGTGCCGGGTTGTCTGGGCTTTCGGTGTGATGATGGACAGCCGCTCCCCCAGGAGTATGTTCATGAGGGTTGATTTACCCACGTTCGGATAACCGATGATATTTACAAAGCCTGCCTTATGCATGTTTTTTATTTGATGATGGCCTGTATTGGTCAGACTGCCTCTCTGGGGCTCCCCCAATGAAAAGGCGGTGATTATTTGCTGTGTGCAAAGGTAGGTGTTTTATGAAAATGTAGTAAAGGTTTTGCTATTAAAAAAAGAATTTGTACATTTGCAGTCATTAAACAGTGCGGGGTGGAGCAGAGGTAGCTCGTCGGGCTCATAACCCGAAGGTCGCAAGTTCGAATCTTGCCCCCGCTACCAAAATAGCCTGCTTATCGGTTGATAGGCAGGCTATTGTATTTATTTAGGGTGCTCCATCT
Organism: Bacteroidales bacterium; assembly: GCA_041686485.1. GTDB lineage: Bacteria > Bacteroidota > Bacteroidia > Bacteroidales > UBA7960 > PUPG01. The sequence goes on from JAWLDT010000001.1 coordinate 20,706, forward strand.
TTCCTTTCTGCCAGAAAATACCTATTTTTGGATTGTGAAAACAATCCTGACATACATCCTTTCGCTGCTGATGGCCTTCATGTTCCTGGTGTCGTTCACCGGGATGCGCATGTTGATCCATCATTGCTTTGTTTGTGAATCCACAGAGGTGCTTGCCATCGGTATATCAACAAATGAGGACTGGGAAGATGTTCACCATACACACCATGAACACAATGGATGCCATTTACCTGCTGAAGGCGCCAACAGCTCAGAAGCCGAAGAACCATGTTGCCATGATGGCCAGCAATGTCATGATGCGCATTGTGGCTATGATTGCGACGCTGAAGTTGAGTATATCCGGAATGACTATGAATTAACCGAGGATCGCCAGGAAATACGTATCCTGCCACCGGAAGCCTTGTATGTTGCCGCGGACCTGTTTCCTGTCCTGGCAGGTACTGAACCAAAGCCGGCTTTCATCCCAAAACCACCCGAAGATATCCCGCCCCGCCTGGCCGGTCGTGACTTCATCATCTTCAGCCGGCAACTAAAATACTGTTAAGGTCTTTTCTGAAAAGCTTCTTTCCCTCCAACACAGGTTTTGGGGGTTATAACCGTATTGTTTATTTTCAGAAAAGTCCGAATCATGCATGCAAAATCATTAAAATTCTTTGTTATATATATTCTGATGATCAGCGGTCAGCCGTTCGCCCTGGCACAGGATGCACAAATCCATGGGGATGTATTTGAGAAGGTACCTCATGATGATCATTTTCACAAGCACCCTTTGGCCGGTGCCAATGTTGTTTGGATGAACACCACCCGTGGGGTGGCAACCAATGAAGATGGCCATTTTTGTCTGGACGTGACCGTTGACCTTCCGCACCGGCTGGTGGTAAGCTATATCGGCTATCAGCCGGATACGCTGCTGATTGAATCGGCGGATGTCCATGTGGAAGTTATCCTTGAGATGACGCAGGAGCTGGATGAAGTGACCGTCTCAGGCCGGCGTGCCGGTGGACACGTTTCATCGATGGAGCCCGTGCTCACCCATGTGCTCACCGGGAGTGAGATGCAGCGTGCCGCCTGCTGCAACCTGGCCGAAGCATTTGAAACAAATGTGTCTGTTGATGTAACCTACAGTGATGCCGTATCCGGCGCACAGCAAATCCAGATGCTTGGTCTGGCCGGTACCTATAGTCAGCTCCTGCTTGAAAATGCCCCCGGTATCCGCGGCCTGGGGCAGCCTTTTGGCCTTAGCTACGTGCCGGGCCCATGGATGGAGTCCATCAGTATCTCCAAGGGCGCTTCGAGTGTCATCAACGGCTATGAATCCATCACCGGACAAATCAATGTAGACTACAAAAAGCCCGAAGGACCAGAGAAGCTTTACTACAATGCATTTGCCGGGAGCGACGGCCAGCTGGAAACTTCACTGAACGCCGCCTTTGACCTGAACGATGACTGGTCGGCTATGCTCATGACGCATGGCGAGCTTTTTAACCGGAAAGTGGATCATAACAATAATTCCTTTCTTGACCACCCCATGGTGCAAAAATACAATGTCATGAATCGCTATCGTTACGAAAGCCATGGCAAGGTCATTTCGCAGTTTGGATTCAATATTATGCAGGAAGAGCGGGAAGGCGGACAGAAAGCATTTTACGAGGAGGATGAACCTTTTGGCTCCGACCGGTATTACGGTTATTTTACCAACACATCCCGCTTTCAGGCTTTCGCCCGCACCGGTTTTTATTTTGATGAGATGCCTGATGCGAGCCTGGGAACACAACTCCATTTCACGCATCATAACCAGGACTCCTTTTATGGCCAAAGACCTTACGAAGGTGAGCAAAATACGTTTTATGCCAACGCGCTTTTTGCCAATACGCTCGGACATCCGGATCATACCTATACGGTGGGAATAAGTTATCTGTTTGACGATTACCATGAGCTGTTGAACGATTCTGTTTTTGCCCGGCAGGAGAAAGTCCCCGGGGCTTTTGCCGAATATTCTTATCATACGCATGAAAAGCTGACCGCCACCGCAGGGGTCCGGATAGATTACCATAATATCTACGGTACTTTTTTTACACCGCGCAGCCATGTGCATTTTAATCTGAATGAACATACGACAGTGCGATTATCGGCTGGCAAAGGCTACAGGGTGCCAAATATGATTGCCGAAAATACCGGTCTGCTGGTGAGCAGTCGTTCCATCCAGGTACTGGATGAGCCTGAGGCGGAAGAGGCCTGGAACTTTGGAGGGAGCATCACCCGAAGATTTGACTTGTTTGGTCAGGATGCTTCTTTCGTGGCGGAAGCCTACCGGACTCTTTTTACCAATCAGATGATGCTGGATGTGGACAGCGACCACACCAAAGCCATTTTTTACAACCTGGATGGCAATTCCTATGCGAACAACTACCAGATGGAGCTCCATGTGATGCCTGTAAGCCGGATGGATGTTACCGCCGCTTTCCGGTTTACAGACACGGAGGCCACTATTGGCGGCCGTGAACGAAGTATCCCTTTTGTGAATCGCTATCGCGGGATGGTTTCAGGGTCTTATGCCACGCGTGACAATGACTGGCAGTTCGATTTGACAGCCCAGTTCAACGGGAGAAGCCGCCTGCCCGATATGCCCGAAACCATGGGTTTCCGTGACAAATCTCCCGGTTTTGTGCTGGTGAACACGCAGGTCACGCATCGTAGGGGACGCTTCGAATGGTACGCCGGGGTCGAAAACCTGACTGACTACATCCAGGATGAACCCATCCTGAACGCCCATGAACCTTTTGGAGATACCTTCGATGGAAGCATGATATGGGGCCCGCTGCTGGGCAGGAAGTTCTATGCGGGCATCCGTTTTACGATCGAAAAGTAATCGTGAAAGGCATTTTTTAAGTCCCGGCCGGTATACCTGGCCATTTTTTCTTATCTTGAGAGGGTGGCTTGTGATTAGAAACTAATCAAGGTATACTTTGATGAAGGAAAAGGTTTTGCATAAGTTGAATATCCTGGCTGATGCTGCCAAATATGATGTTTCCTGCTCTTCCAGCGGCAGCAGCCGGGCTTCGGAAGGTGGGGCAGGGACTGCCAAAAGTGCCGGCGTCTGTCATTCTTTTACCCAGGACGGGCGATGCATTTCCCTGCTAAAGATCCTGTATACCAATCACTGCATTTATGACTGTGCCTATTGCGTGAACCGCCGAAGTAATGATAAGCCGCGTGCAACCTTTACGGTAGAGGAACTGGCTGACCTTACCTGGCAGTTTTATTCCCGGAATTATATTGAAGGGCTTTTTCTCAGCTCTGGTGTGATCGTCAGTCCTGATTATACGATGGAACGGCTTACGGCTGTTGTCAGGCTGCTGCGGGAGGGATATGGTTTTAACGGATACATTCACATAAAAGCCATTCCGGGTGCTGACCCCGAACTGGTACGGCAAGCCGGTCTTTTGGTTGACCGGATGAGTGTCAATATTGAGATACCGTCTGAGCAGCAGCTGGTAAGGCTGGCCCCGGAGAAAAACTTTCAGAGTGTATTCCAGCCGATGGGGCAGATCCATCAGGAGATGCTTGTCAGCAAGGCGGAACGGAAAAAGTACAGGAAAGCACCCCGGTTCGTGCCGGCCGGCCAAAGTACGCAGCTGATCATCGGTGCCACGCCCGATACGGATCACACCATCCTGAAACTGGCTTCGGGGCTGTATAGTGACCATCAGCTCAAGCGTGTATACTATTCCGGCTTTGTGCCTGTTAACAGCGAGGACAGCAGGCTGCCCGTACTGAAACAGCCTCCGCTGGTTCGCGAGAACCGGCTCTACCAGGCCGACTGGTTGATGCGATTCTATGAGTTCCGGTACGATGAGATCCTGGATGAGAAAAGCCCCAACCTGGATCCCCGCATAGACCCCAAGCTGGCATTTGCCCTGCGTAACCCACACCTGTATCCTGTTGATCTTGACAAGGATCCGTATGAAACCATACTGCGCGTGCCGGGTATCGGAGTCAGATCGGCCAAAATTATTGTTGCCAACCGTCGCTTTGGACGCATTTCTTTTTCCCATCTGCGCCGGATGGGAGTGGCACTGAACCGGGCAAAGTATTTTATCAGCTGCCGGGAACTGCCAGCTCATGCTGCTTCCCTCTACCCTGAGCAGATCAGACGAAAGCTCGTGAAAAAACAACCTGATAACACCAGGCAATTAAGTTTGTTTTAAAGTCGCACACCATGTCCCGGGTAATATATACATATGACGGAAGTCTGGAGGGCTACTTTACCGTGGTGTTTCGTGCTTTTCAGGACAAGCAGGAGCCTGAGGCCATTTTGTCGCGTAACAGGCAGCTGCAGATGCCAATCGGCGAGTTAATCCATGTGGATACAAACCCTTTGGAGGCTGATCGCGTCCGGAGAGGGATTGTAAAACACTCTGATGAACGTAATGCCCGGTTGCTGCATGTTGCATTTCTCTCAGAACAGCCCGAAACGGACATGCTGTTATGGCGCTATCTTTGTAAATTGTTTGAGGCACCTGCGGAGCACTTTTTTAAGAATATGCTCGATGCGGATGTGTACGGGCTCGTTCAGACAGCCAGAAGGGTTCGCAGGGAGGTACACCGTTTTCACGGGTTCGTGCGGTTTCAGAAAACGGCTGACAATATGTATGTGGCCGCGATAGATCCGGATCATGATATTGTGAAGCTGCTGGGGCCTCATTTTAAGAGTCGCTTCCCGGAGCGTCACTGGTTAATCTATGACCTCCGGCGTAACCGTGGCATCTATTTTGATACCCGGGAGATCAGGGCAGTGGAAATGCAAAATCCCGCTTTTGACCTTACAAAAGGAACCCTCCATCAACATGCCCGGGCGATGGATGAAGACTACTATGTAACGCTTTGGCAACACTATTACGATGCCATCAATATTATGGAAAGAAAAAACCACCGGCAGATGCGTGCGTCTATGCCCCGGCGTTACTGGAAGTATATGCCGGAGAAGCGTAGTGGGTACAAGTAAAAAAAAGGACGTAACAGATTTTAGCGAAGTCGTAAAGACTTCAAAAAAATTATCAATTTTGTAGCTGTGATGATCAGATAGAAGCATGGAAGCCAACAGAAACACGAAGCAGCGGGATAAGCTCAGGCCTGTGATACAAACATTACCGGAAAAGCCCGGCGTATATCAGTTTTACGACCGTCATGGCAAGGTGATTTATGTGGGGAAGGCCAAGAATTTAAAGAAACGTGTTTCTTCGTATTTTGGGCGTGAACACTATGAGAGCAACCGTGTGCGGCTGATGGTCAGGCGGGTGGCTGATATCAGGCATATCGTGGTGGATACGGAGATGGATGCCCTGCTGCTGGAGAACAATCTGATCAAAAAATATCAGCCGCGTTATAATGTCCTTCTGAAAGATGATAAGACCTTTCCCTGGATTTGCATAAAAAATGAGCCCTTCCCACGGATTTTTTCTACCAGGAACCTGGTAAAGGACGGTAGCAAATATTTTGGACCTTATGCTTCTGTCCGCATGATGAATGCGCTGCTTGACCTGATCCGTCAGCTTTTTCAATACCGGACATGCCGTCTCCAGCTGACCCCGCAGAATATTGCCGCCGGGAAGTTTAAGGTGTGTCTTGAATACCATATCGGCAACTGTAAAGGCCCATGCGAAGGATTGCAGAGCGAGGAAGATTATCAGGCTACCATTGATCAGATCGAACAGATATTGAAGGGCAATCTGGGCCATGTGATCTCCGAACTGAAGTCCTTGATGAAAGAATATGCGGCAAAACAGGCGTTTGAGCGTGCTGCGATGATCAAGGAAAAGATTGTGATGCTGGAAAAGTTTCAAAGCAAATCCACTGTGGTTAATCCTGCGCTGAGCAATGTTGAGGTGTATGCAATCATAAGTGACACCGGACATGCTTACGTTAACTATCTGCGGGTGGTAAACGGGGCGATTGTGCAGTCGCATACCATTGAGATAAAAAAGCAGTTGGATGAACCTGACGGGGAGCTTCTGGAGATGGCGATTGCTGAGCTCCGGCAGCGTTTTGAAAGTGGAGCAAGGGAACTCATTGTGCCTTTACGCCCAGCTACCGGGATTCCCGGCGTGCGATTTATCGTTCCCAAAAAGGGGGACAAGAAAAAGCTGCTGGAGTTATCGGAGCGGAATGCCAAATACTATAAGTTGGAGAGGCAGAAGCAGAAGGAGCTGGTTGACCCGGCACGACATGGTCGCCGGCTGATGCAACAAATGCAAAAGGATCTTCGGTTAAAAAGTCCCCCCGAACATATCGAATGTTTTGATGTAAGCAATACGCAGGGCAATTATACGGTAGCTGCCATGGTGGTGTTCCGGGAGGCACGTCCCAGCAAGAAGGAATATCGCCATTATAATATTCGCACGGTAGAAGGTCCCAATGATTTTGCTTCCATGGAGGAAGCTGTGTTTCGTCGCTACAGGCGGCTTAAGGAAGAAAAGCAGTCCCTGCCACAACTCGTGGTGGTCGATGGTGGCAAAGGACAACTGAATGCCGCTCTGAAAGCGCTGGATCGATTGGAGCTGAGAGGGGAGCTGTCCATCATCGGTATCGCCAAGCGTTTGGAAGAGATTTATTTTCCGGGTGACAGCATTCCGCTCTATATCGATAAGAAATCGGAGTCGCTTAAAGTGATCCAGCATATGCGCGATGAGGCACACCGGTTTGGGATCACTCACCATCGCCAGCGTCGTCAAAAGGGAAGCATGCAATCACAGCTGTCTGAAATCCAGGGTATAGGGCCGGCAACTGTCCAAATATTGTTGCAAACTTTTCATTCAGTGGCCGGAGTTAAGAGAGCGGGTTATGATGATCTTGCAAAAGTAGTAGGGCCCGCAAAAGCCAAAATCCTGCACGCCTATTTTTCTGAAGAGAAAAATATGTAATTTTGTCGGGTTATGGTGAAAAAAAGCTGGATTGATCGGTTTTTAAGGTGGGAAAACAAGAATATCAGCGAAAGACAAATGCTGGTGTTCCTGAGTATCTTCATTGGGATTTTTGCTGCCATCGCGGCGGTCGTGCTTAAGACGTCCGTGCATTACCTTGAAAACTGGGTTCGTTCAGTTCCCGGTGCCTATATGGGAAACTGGTTGTTTTTGTTATTTCCGGTAATAGGTATTCTCATTACGGTTCTCTATGTAAATCGTTTTATCCGTGAAGATATCAGTCACGGGGTTTCCAATATCCTGCATGCCATATCCCGTAACAAAGGGGTGATGAAACTGCATAATATCTATTCCTCCATCATTGCCTGTACGTTTACCGGGGGGTTGGGCGGTTCTGTCGGGATGGAGGCACCCATCGTATCCACTGGGGCTGCTATTGGTTCCAACATTGCCAAATCAGCCAAAATGGGATTCCGGCGCACCAGCCTCCTGATAGGTTGCGGTGCCGCCGCTGCGATTGCAGCGATCTTTAAAGCCCCCATCGCCGGCCTTATTTTTTCCCTGGAGGTGCTGAAGCTCGATCTGACCATGACCTCTCTCATGCCGCTATTGGTCGCAGCTGTAGTGGGAACAATTTTCTCCAGCCTGTTTCTCGGAGAACAGGTAGATTTCCATTTTACGCTGCAGGACCCGTTTAACTATTCACATATTCCGTTATATATCTTGCTGGGTATAATAACCGGACTGGTTTCACTCTATTTTATCTGGGTCAATGAGCAGGTCGAAACAAAAGTAGGCAGAATTGGTCCTACTTACCTCAGGGTATTATATGGGGGTATTTTGTTGGGTGTGCTTATCTTTCTGTTTCCACCGCTGTTTGGAGAAGGCTACTATTCCATGCGAGGCATTCTGTCAGGACAGCCTGAACAACTATTGGACGATAGCTTTTATGGCCATCTTATTGAGAGCGGCAGCATGCTTTTTATAGGCTTTATGGTGCTGGTATTGTTCTTTAAAGCTATTGCCACTTCGCTGACAATCGGTGCGGGTGGTGTCGGCGGGGTATTTGCCCCCAGCCTCTTTATGGGGGGCATCGCGGGGTTCATTTTCTCACGTACGGCCAACTTTTTCAGTAACCTCAATATTTCTGAGAACAATTTTACGCTTGTGGGGATGGCCGGCCTGATTGCCGGGGTCATCCATGCCCCGCTGACGGCCGTATTCCTTATTGCCGAAATCACCGGGGGCTACGAGTTAATTATCCCGCTGATCCTTGTAGCCTCTATCTCCTATATGACAGTGATCTACTTTAAGCCCTTCTCTTTATATGAAAAAAGACTTGGGGAAAAAGGACACCTGATTACCCACCACAAAGATCATGCGGTGCTGACATTGCTTAATGTAGAAAATGTTTTGGAAACCAACTTCGACCAATTGTTGCCGGATCAGACACTTGGTGACCTGGTCAAAGTGATCGCGAGAGCCAGTCGAAACATCTTTCCGGTTATTGATGACCAAAAACGGTTTCTCGGTCTGGTTCGCCTGGATGATGTCCGTGAGATTATGTTCGATCAAAGTCAGTATGACAAACTTACAGTGCGTGACCTGATGATACAACCCAGGGCTACGGTCAACTCCTCCGACAGCATGGAAACCGTCATGCACAAATTCCGGAACTCAGGGTTGTGGAATATGGCGGTGGTTGACAATGGTAAATACAAAGGCTTTGTTTCCAGAGCCAATGTGTTTAATATCTATCGTAAGATGCTCATAGAAGTTTCCGACGTATGATGCTCCGAGCTTCCAGCTTTAATAATCATCCCCCTATATGTCAAAATTTCCTCAGCCATGGGAGTGCTTTAGCGATTTCAGTTTGTCGGGAATGTTTTCAGCGGCATCCACAAATGGTAGCAGCACCAGATCGGCTCCCGCTTTTTCCAGCTCTTTGGCCGTTCGCCCGGTATACGAAGTAACGGCTATACTTCCCCGGAAGCCGGCCAGGTTGAGATATTTTATCAGGGCTTTATTGACCTCTTTGTTTTCCAGACTCGAAATCACACATTGTGCATGTAACGGCAGGCGCTCGGGCAGATCCGGGTCGTCGGCGTCACCATACCGGGCATAGCGTCCCCGTTTTCGCCACCTCTGTACGGCGCGTGGGTCAAAATCAATTCCAAACACCTTAAATCCCCTTTCTTCCAGCCGGCAGGCAATGTTGCTGCCATACATACCCAGGCCGAAGATGATCACATCAAAGGTTTCATTAACTTCATCGCTATCCTGTTCTTCCTGATACGGATGTTTGCGTTCAAAAATACTAAGTAAAGGTGCAATTTTATTGTATATCAGGTGTGAATACATGATAAGGTAAGTACTTAGCCCGATGGTTATTAACCCTATCAATGTTATCATACCGAGGGTCTCCTCGTTTATTTGCCCCAGGCTTAATCCCAGTCCGGCAAGAATCAAGGAAAACTCAGAAATCTGGGCCACATTAAGGCCTGCCAGGAAACTGGTTCGCTTTCTGTAGCCCATAATACCCAAAATGATCATAACAATGAGGGGGTTTCCTATCAAGACAAATAGCGACAGGAACATAGCCGGCAAAAACTGTTCGCCCAGCAGCGGTATGTTAACCTGGCTGCCGAGGTGAATAAAAAAGAAGAGCAGCAGGAAGTCGCGGAGTGTGTTAAGCCTGCTACTAAGCACTTCCCGGTATGTAGAAGCCGACAACGATATGCCGCCAAGGAAAGCACCTACCTCCTTGCTAAACCCGAGAAAGTCACTGAAAGCGGCCAGGGCAATAGCCCAGGTAATGGCAAATACCAAAAGAAGCTCCGGGATACGGGCCATCATGTGAGTGACCCTGGTCAACACATATCGCATCATCAGGTATACAAAAACCAGCAAGCCTGCTCCCTTGATGATGACAGAAAGGAATTCTTCCCAGACAGTATATTCAGATGGCGTTCCGATTGCCGACAGCACGATCATGGCCAGAATAACGACGATGTCCTGTACGATGAGAAAACCAATGGATATCTGCCCGTGCAGGGAATGTATCTCACGCTTGTCGGACAGAAGCTTTACGATGATGATCGTGGAGGAGAATGTCAGTGCCACAGCAATATAGAGACTGGTCACGGGCTCAAAGCCGAGCCCGATACAGATCAGGTAACCAAATACTGAGGTGAACAGGACCTGTCCGAGTCCCGAGAACAAAGACACGCGGCCGGTGGAACGGATGAGTGTAACATCCAGTTTGAGTCCTACCACGAACAACAGGATGGTGATCCCCATTTCGGATAGCAACTCAATCTTATCAATAGACCTTAGCAGGTCGATGCCATAGGGTCCGACAATGAGACCGACCGCTATAAATGAAACAATCAGGGGTTGACGTAAAAAGCGGCCAATCAGCCCGGCAATGGCTGCAATCCCTAAAATGGCAGCAAACTCATAAAACGAATTGGACATGGCGTCCATAGTATAGATGTTGCTATAAGGTTGATAACACTATGATGAATTATTCTGATCAAAACATTGATTGAGTTGTTTCATCAGTTCCTTGTAAACACCCATATTGCTGGCTATGATCTCTTTACCGAACAGGTAATTGTCTTTCCCGGCGAAATCGGAAACTTTTCCGCCGGCCTCCTGAACGATCAAACTTCCTGCGGCTACATCCCACGGACTCAGACTGTATTCAAAAAAACCTTCGAAGCGACCGCAGGCAACATAAGCCAGATCAACGGCAGCGCTACCGATACGCCTTACACCCCGTGTGTTTTGCAGACACCATATAAACAATTTCATATAATCATCCAGCCTGCTGTAATCATAATATGGAAAGCCTGTAGCCAGTAAACTATTCTGAAGCGAGGCCGCTGAAGATACCTTGATGGGATGGCCGTTGAGCCAGGCACCACCGCCGCGCCAGGCATAAAAACATTCGTTCTTGTTAATCTCATATACAACACCGCTGATCAGCTGATCACCCTTCATTAATGCGATGGACACACTAAAACAGGGAATACCGTGGATGTAATTGGTGGTTCCGTCAAGCGGGTCAACAATCCATTTGTATTCATTCCCTTCCTTCCGGATGCTGTTTTCTTCAACAATAAAACCGGCATCCGGCATCATCCTTATCAATGATGAAATAATACGCTGCTCCGCGGTTTTGTCAACATAGGTTACAAAACTGTTGACATCTTTGTCAAAGATATCCGATGTCTGAATCTTCGGTAGCTCTGCAAGGATAAAATCCCCGGCGTCAATCGCTATTTCACAAACCTTCTCGGTTATGTCATCAATGTTTCTCATCATACAATATAAACTCCGTTTTCGTCCTGTTTGTTCAGGATAACAGGCTCAATCGTATTTACTTTTTCAGGTTGAAAAGTTGTTTTTGTTTTGATATAGTTCTCGCTAAACCCATACATATAATCCCCGTGCCGGATTTTTTCCCAAAGAACGTTGGTTTTCAACCCTTTTTGTTTGTTCAGGAACTGTGTTTTCTTCTCTTTAGAAAGCCTTTGCATGATTTTGGACCGTTCTTTTCGTTTGTCCGGAGAAACCTGTTGCGGGCTCTTCATCGCTCTGGTATGTTCCCGTTCGCTGTAAGGGAAAACATGCAGGTAAGAAACGTCTGTTTGTTCAATAAACCGGCGGGAGGTTTCAAAGTCTTCTTCCGTTTCGGTGGGATATCCTACAATGAGATCCGCAGCAATACATGCATGGGGAATATGTTGTCTGATTACAGCCACCCTGTTTGCAAACAGCTCTGTGTTATATCGGCGCCCCATATCTCTCAGGATTTTGTCACTCCCCGACTGCAGCGGGATATGAAAATGAGGCATGAGCCTGGGTTCATCGGCGACCAGATGAATGATGTCGTCATGGAGAAGGTCGGGTTCTATGGAGGATAATCGGATTCGACCCGGGCCGTCAAGCTTGATCAGCTCCTGAAGCAGCCCGAAAAAAGTTTCTCCATGGGGTTTACCAAAGTCGCCAATATTAACACCGGTCAGCACCATTTCTTTCATGCCGCTGGTGGCTATCAACCTGGCAGTGGCCAGCGTATCCCTGATCGTATCGCTGCGGCTTGGTCCGCGGGCAAGCGGAATGGTGCAATAGGCACATTTGTAATCGCATCCATCCTGGATCTTGAAAAATGAACGGGTGCGATTCCCCAGTGAATATGTTGGCACAAAGGTGGCCGAAGCTTCTTTTTTCCCTGGGTCTATAATCCGCTCTGCAGTTCTGTCTTCTAAATGATTGAGATGCGCTGGTAGCTGATACTTTTCTGTGTTTCCCAGAACCATGCTTACGCCGGGGACCGCCATGAGTTCCCCGGGGCTGATTTCAGAATAACAGCCCATTACAACCACATGCGCGGAAGGATTGGTTTTCATCGCCTGACGTACAAGACCCCTGGTACGTTTGTCCGCATTTTTTGTCACCGTGCAGGAATGAATTACGTAGATGTCTGCCGGCTCGTTAAATCCGACCTGCTTGTAAGCATGTCCATTAAACTGCCTGCTGATCGCCTCTGTTTCGCTAAAATTCAACTTGCAGCCCAGCGTCTCAAAAGCAATGGTTTTTGGTTTGTTCATAGCTGTCATTTTCAACCGCAAAGTTACGGATTTGAAATGGCATATCTAAACGGGTTTATTGTCATAATAAGTTTGTTACCTTTGCCTTAGAATCAAATTGTATTGGGTACCATTCAATAAAACATCCAGCTTATGAAAGTACGGTATATTGTATTGTTTTTTATGTTTATTGGTCTGCTATTGTTTACACCTGCCAGGACATATGGTGATGGCTCGGATTTCCGGGAAGCACGTATTGTTGGAGGGGGATTATCACTCAACTATACCTATGGATATGTTGGGAGTCGAAGCCTGCGTGTGCCGCCGGTGGTGGCTTATGTCGAAATCGGTGTACATGAGAGAATAACTGTCGGTCCATTTTTCGGATACAGCCGTTGGAGCTATCCGGCCCGTACCCACTCATTTGTCAATGTGGGAGGCCGGGCCAGCTTTCACCTGAGCCCTTTTCTGAATGAGGTGCTGGATGCGAATATTGATGTAAATGAGTTTGATATCTATGCAGCCATGTTTTCCGGCCTTGAGCTCCGCATACATGGCCCTTCCGCAGAAGATAACTCAGGGAGCTATATCGACAATACCCGGTTGTTTCTCGGCCCGGTGGCGGGTTTAAGGTATAACTTTTCGGATAATATCGGTGTCTTTTCAGAGATGGGACGAGGTGCTCTTGGGGCACTGACAATCGGTATTTCGTTGCATCTGTAAGTATGGGGCTGACTCTTTGCCACTACTAACCCGGGTTTTCTGCCGCTATTAAACCGGGGGCAATAACTTCATGCCTGGGTTTAAGGCACTATTAGTCTGACATGCCAGCTTTCCTCCGAACTTGTTAAGCGGACAATGTATATCCCCGAATCCATGTCACGTGTATCCAGAGGAATACGGTAATTACCTGCATGCCAGGCGGGAATGTCTATATTCCGGATGGTATTTCCCCTGCTGTCAAAAATCCTGAGGGAGTAATTGTCCCTGCGGTTAATCATAAAGGATATCATGACAACGTCTGATGCAGGATTCGGTTGCACATGCAAAGCATCATTTGTTATCGCACTCCCAGGCTCTACTGTGTTTGTATCATTTCCGTCATCACCATTTTCATCGTCATCACCGTTTTCATCGTCGTCTTCTTCCTGGGCATAAAACGGAGGCAGTTGGTTGGTAATGCAGTGTATGGCGCCCTCCCATTGTATCATGGCATCGGCATTGATACCTATAATTTCTTTATCGGGTAACAGCGACTGGTAAGTATGAAGCGCTAAGGAATCATTCGGATGGTCATAAACAGGTACAAGTACCGCGTCATTGACAATAAAGCTGTTGATATAGGTCTTCCAGTTCTCAGCTTTGGGTATCTGTTCGATCTGGTATGTTTTACCTTCAGGATGATCAATGGCTTGAAGTGCCGCATAATTATTTTCGAGCACATAGTGGTCATGGTGCCCTTCATCAACACTACTGATAATAAAACTCGTGTCGTTCAACAACTTAATCTGCATGTCAAGATGTCCCCAATAATCGTCTACCAGGTCGTTAAAGATAAATATAGACTCGATGCCCATGTAGGATTCAAGGATGGTATCAATGTCGGATTGGGGTATGTTCTGATTGTTGGTATATAGCCGCTGGGTAGCAAAAAGGCGGTTATGGTTATCGACCAGATAATTACCACCGTCAAAGATAATATGGGAGAAGTCATAGTAATTCAGCTCCCAAAAGCCGGCCAATCGTTCGGGCAGGTCCTGGTCGCCGTGTCCTGTAGCCAGATCATCAAATCCGACAAAAGCCAGGGTGTCATTGTCATAAATACTGAATGGCCCGTGATCCCTGATCCATATACGGTCGCCATAGACATCAATAAAAACAATATCCGAGATGGTCACGTCATGATCTTCCAGGTTATTGATCATATCCATTTCATGCGTTTGGTTATTGGTTTGCATAAAAACCGTGGCCCTGGGTTGTATGTGTTCGATTACAGCGGTGGCAATTTGATCGTAAGCGGGATTGTTATATGGGTTCCAATACATTACCACGCCAGCCACGCTGTCATATTCCGGTATTGTAGTCGGGTTAACCGGTACATCGGTGTGGCGTTCATGCTGAAAGGCAAGCGTTAGCGGAAGGCCAAGGATAAGAAGGATAGATGTAAGAATAGTCCGTTGTATGGATCGTTGACCTGAAGTGTGCGGTTTGGTGCTGCAATGCATGATGAATAGCAGGATCTATTGTCAATATGTATACAAATATACATGTATCTTCGAAAAGGTTTCGATTTTTTCCGGGATATTCCCTAAATACATTATCTTTGCTCCCATTCAAAACATTTCAATTGGATTTAAACCCCTTGAAAGCTTGTTCTATGGCGGTTTATAAAATATTTTTTCAGGCGCTGGCTGCCATTCCCAATTAGTTGGAGCAGCCTTATCTGCATCCAGGTGCAGCGAGTGTGGAAAAGTATTTTGTAATAACCTGAACAGGCTATTTTCAGGGGATTTTTTTTAGTAATTCATTCACCATTAAAATAGAGTTTTATATGAAGAAACTATCGGTTATAGCGTTTGGAGGAAATGCCCTGCTACAGAGTGGTCAGAAAGGGACCATTGATGAGCAGGAGCAAAATGTGTATGAAACCTGTCAGCACCTTGTGCCATTAATCAAAGAAGGTTATGACCTGGTTATTGGTCATGGGAATGGTCCGCAGGTGGGAAATGTGATGCTTCAGCATGAGGCAGGTAACAAAGAATATGGTCTGCCTAAGCAGCCAATCGATTTTTGTGTCGCTGAAACGCAGGGTTCCATTGGTTTTATGATCGAGCAACAACTACGCAATGTGCTGGCCGAACATGGCATTAATAAAAATATTGTCACCCTGGTGACACAGGTCGTGGTTGACAAAGACGATCCTGCCTTTCAAAATCCTACAAAGCCTGTCGGGCCTTACTATTCAAAGGAGGAGGCTGATTCCCTGACCGAACAAAACGGGTGGGTTTTTCATGAAGATCCCAGGGGGCGCGGATGGCGCCGTGTGGTTGCTTCGCCCAAACCGGTTGATATTCCAAGCTGGGAAGCCGTTGAAAAGTTGGCCCGTGAAGGGAATATTGTCATTACCGTAGGTGGTGGCGGCATTCCTGCCTATATCGATGCGAAAGGAAAGATTATTGGTATCGATGCCGTGATCGACAAGGACCTGGCATCCTCGCAATTAGCCAGTAAGATCCGGGCCGATGAATTTTGCATCCTGACGGATGTTCCGAATGTCTTTGTAAACTTTAATAAGCCTGACCAGAAAAGACTGGAAAAAGTAACCATTCAGGAGGTTACCAAATACCTTGATGAGGGGCAGTTTACCGAGGGCAGCATGGCCCCGAAGGTTCGGGCATGCATACAATTTGTTGAGAATGGCGGAAGCGATGCCATCATTACCGAAGCTGAGAAACTGGGCCAGACAGGAGAAGGAACAGTAATTATTCCTTAATTTTATCAATAGTATAGTCAATCATTTATTTACATTAAAAACAGGAGATATACCTATGGCATTTAATCTGAGAAACAGGAGTTTTTTGAAGTTGCTTGATTTTTCACCAAAAGAGATCAAGTTTTTACTTGACATGTCGGTCGATCTTAAAAAGGCAAAATATGGCGGCTATGAGCAGCGCCGCCTGACAGGGAAGAATATTGCCCTTATTTTTGAAAAAGCTTCCACAAGAACCCGCTGTGCATTTGAAGTAGCGGCTTTCGACCAGGGTGCGCTGGTTACATACCTTGGCCCGACAGGAAGCCAGATCGGCAAAAAAGAATCGATGAAAGATACCGCACGCGTGCTGGGACGGATGTATGACGGGATTGAGTACCGCGGTTTTGCACAAAAAACCGTTGAAGAGTTGTCCACGTATTCCAATGTGCCGGTATGGAATGGTCTGACCAACGAATTCCACCCAACACAGATACTGGCTGACTTCCAGACCATGATGGAGCACAGCGATAAGCCGCTCAACCAGGTTTCCTTCTGCTATCTGGGCGATGCGCGCAACAACATGGGTAACTCCCTGTTGGTTGGTGCGGCAAAGATGGGCATGGACTTCCGGGCAGCAGCCCCGAAATCAGTTCAGCCAAGTAAAGAATTGGTTGCTGAATGCCGTGAGATCGCCAAAGACACCGGCGCAAAGATCACCATTACCGAGGATGTGGATGAAGCCGTTAAAGGGGTGGATTTTCTTTATACGGATGTTTGGGTATCCATGGGCGAACCCGAAGAAGTGTGGAAGGAACGCATTGAGCTCCTGAAACCCTATCAGGTGAATATGGATGTCATCAAAAAAACGGTTAATCCAAAAGTGAAATTCCTGCATTGCCTGCCTTCTTTCCATAACCGCGAAACAACCATCGGTGAGGACATCTATCAGAAGTTTGGTCTGGATGGGATGGAAGTGGTTGAAGACGTATTTGAATCAGCGCACTCCGTTGTGTTTGACCAGGCCGAAAACCGCCTTCACACGATCAAAGCGGTGATGGTGGCGACCCTGGGTGACTGATCCGGTGTTGACCGTCGTGAGAAGCTTCCCTCCGAAACGGATCGTCATCATATACAGCAAAGAACATCCCATAAGCTGTTGATATACAAAACATAGTAGTTTTATTAAAAAAACCTGGCATTTTATTTGCCAGGTTTTTTTGTTAACTTAAAAAGATGTGTATATATTTGCATCCAAATACAACTGCAACGATTATATGAATTTCAGCCGGATACATATCCTTCATATCTGGGCCTGGTGGCCAGCCTCTCCGGCTGCCACAATATAACATATAATCCCCCTGGGAGCGTGCTGCTCCGTGATCATCCCGAAAATTTTAATTTTTTATTATTGTTTTGGTGGCGCCATTCGTGTGTCGCGCACTGACTGAATCCCATTTTTAACGTTTTTAATCCAAATTGAACAATGGAAAACAGAATACAATTATCCGCCCAGGAGATACCCCGTTTTTTCTATAATATTATGGCTGACATGCCGAATAAACCGATGCCGCCGCTGCATCCGGGAACCCGTGAGCCTGTTACACCGGATTTGTTAGAGCCATTATTTCCTAAAGATCTGATTATGCAGGAGATGTCGGCAGAACGGTATATTGAGATCCCTGAAGAAATCAGGCGCATCTATGCCAAATGGCGACCAACTCCGATGTTTCGTGCAAAGGGTCTGGAGAAAATGCTTGATACCCCGGCAAAGATTTATTACAAGTATGAAGGTGTAAGTCCGGCTGGCTCCCACAAACCCAATACGGCAGTGGCTCAGGCTTTCTATAACAAGATAGCCGGTACCAAAAGAATCGCCACTGAAACAGGTGCAGGACAGTGGGGTACAGCTCTGGCCTATGCCTGCCAGGCATTCGGAATGGAATGTGAGGTTTACATGGTTCGCGCAAGTTACGACCACAAGCCATACCGGAAGGTGATGATGAATGCGTTTGATGCCCGGGTGTATCCCTCTCCTTCTGATCGCACCGAGTATGGTAGGAAGGTCTTGAAGGAAAATCCGGATTCATCCGGCAGTTTGGGAATTGCCATATCAGAAGCCATTGAGAGGGCCGTTTCCGACCCGGATGCCCATTATGCCCTTGGAAGTGTGCTTAATCACGTGTTGCTGCATCAAACCATCATCGGTGAGGAAGCCATCCTGCAGATGGAAAAGGCAGGTGATCAGCCCGATCTGATCGTTGCACCATTCGGCGGTGGCAGTAACTTTGCCGGCATTGCTTTTCCTTTCCTCAGGATGAACATGAAAGACGGGACAAATATTCGCTGTATCGCCGTTGAACCCAATTCCTGCCCGAAGCTTACCAGGGGCGAATTTCGTTACGATTTCGGTGATACGGCCGGGAAAACGCCGTTGTTGCCCATGTATACCCTGGGTCATGACTTCATTCCTTCTCCCATTCATGCAGGAGGATTACGGTATCACGGGGCCGGCGTGCTTGTGAGTCAGCTGCTGAAAGATGGGTTGATTGAGGCGGTGTCGGAGCCTCAGGAACGCTGCTTCAAAGCAGGTCTCGATTTTATTAAGGCAGAGGGTATTATCCCTGCCCCGGAGGCGACACATGCTATTGCCACCGTGATCAACGAAGCCGTGCGATGCCGGGAAGAGGGACGTTCTCAAAACATCCTCTTTAACCTATGTGGACATGGTCATTTTGACATGTCAGCCTATGAGGCCTATTTATCCGGAAAAATTTCGGATGTGGGTGTTACGGACGAGCAGATTAGTTCGTCGATGGCTGGTACCGATGCTTTTCAGCCGGTATAATTTTTCAGATAAAGGGGAAAGGCGTCTGTTCTATGTTAAACTGACGCCTTTTGTACCAAGCGGGGCACACCAGGATTAAGGGTGCCCCGCTTTAATGGTCATAGTGCTGAAACCTCTGTTTGTTCAACCCCTTTTAGTAAAATCCGGGTTGATTAAAACTCTATTGCTCTTCTTTCTCCATCTCCTCCATGTCTTCCTGTAGACGTTCCATATCTTCTTCCAGCTCCTTCATGGCTTTCTCAAAAGAGGGCCCCAGTTCCTTCATGCCTGCTTTTATTTCCTTGTCAATATCATGCATGATAGAATCCCATTCGATAGCATCCAATTCTTGCATGGCTTGTTGGATTTCTTCTCTGGCCTGATGCATTTCCTGCCTGAATTCTTCGGACTGCAGCTCTTCCCGGAGTTCTTCATTCATTTTTTCCATGGCTAACCTGACTTCTTCCATGGCCTTTCTGAATTTCTCCTTGTCTTTTTCACTAAAACCCTCGTAGCTGATCATGGTACCATCATCCAAATAGATTGTGTTGGGTGTTTTTCCGGGACTTGTATCTGCCATAGCCAGGTCTGATGGAGGAGGAGGCGGTACGTCAGGTGCTTCCTCGGAGGGGGCGTACTGACTTATGTCGAAGGTAACAGAAGGATCAGAAGCAGGTATATCAACATTATCTGTTCCTCCATGATCTGGAATGACAGGCTTTACCCATGCCACGGTTCCAAAAGCCAGGATAAAGGCCAGTGTGGTGGCCAACTTGTGGCCAGTGCTTAAAGATCTTGTTTTCATGGTCATCATGTGTTTAATACGTGTGAATAAATGATTTTTGGACTGCGTAGCAGCTACCATTGGTTGAGGAATGGCAGCTCCGCGGTTTTGTTCTATGTGAAGTAATGCATGTGCATATTCTGCCGGATGAGCGATCTGACTTACCACCCATTCATCTACAGACTCTTCTCTCAATCGTCTGATTATCCCGCTTATCCACCACATAGCCGGATGATAAAAAAATACGATTTCGAGCAGGAGTTGAAACATATTCATGATATGGTCATGGCGTCTGATGTGGTATAACTCGTGCATGATAATACTTTCCACCTGTTCGGGAGTCATGGAAAACAGGATCGCCGCCGGCAAGAGTACCACAGGCTTAAAAAAGCCAATGACAACGGGTATGGATGCAGCTGAAGAGATCCTGATGGGAACAGAGCCGGGTAGCCTGGTTCGTCGGAGGATTTTTGTTACATGTTTCTGCCAGCTGTGAGGCAGGGGGGTAGAATCACGCTTCAGTCTGATTATTTTTTGATAAGAGAGGACAGAAAAAATAGCTGTTAATAGCATGCCGGTAATGTAAAGCCAGAAGACCACCGGACTGTAATTTTCGATAAAGGCAAGAAAAGAGGGTTGTCCACGCTCCAGATAAAACAGGCTTGTTTCGCCTGCCGCCGGCATGTAAACGCCAGGTTCAAACTCTACGGAAACAATTTGCCTGGCATTGTTATATACATTCATCTGCATGAAGAAGGTATAAACGAAACTCACTGGTATGGCACATACTGCCAGCACGGACATTCGATAGCGGAACGCCGCGCTGCTCTTTGATGCTAAACGTAAAGCAATCCGCCATAGCAAAACGATAATAAGAACTTGCCATATGCTGTGAATAATGGTCCAGGCCAAAGCATGTACTACAGGGTGTGATAATTGTTCTATCAGGTTCATAGCAAGGATTATTCAAATTGTTTAAGATAGGCTTTGATCTCATCCACCTCATCCTTTGATAATGTTTTGTTGTCAAGGGCACCCATAACGAGCCGGCTGGTAGAGCCTTCGAACAAACCTTTGACCATCTTGCCCAGAACCTGCTGTTGTGTTTGTTCCCTGCTTACTCCAGCCTTGTAAACGTGTTTGCGACCATCTTTGTCGCGGGTAAGCAGCCCTTTATCGGTCATGATCTGCATGGTTTTTAAGGTGGTCGTATAACCTGTGTCCTTATGTTGACCAAGTTTTTCATGCACTTCCCGTACGGAGGAGGGGCCCATTTCCCACAAAATTTGCAGGATCTTCAATTCGTTTTCAGTGGGTTGATAAGTTTTCATTTTATAGACTAATTTAACTACGACTAATTTCGTAGCAAACATACTACGAAATAATTCGTAAAACAAATTTTTTAACATTTTTTTAAAAAAATGGCTTACTTTGCATCGGAGAGACAAGGTTGGTATGATTCCACAAAGTGAACAAACAAGCCTGAATGATTACTGTTATAATGTGATTGCTAATGGCCATCGATTATTATTTTTAGATGGTTGGTATCAGTCGTTTAATTGAAAGGATCAGAAAATTACAGCTAAAAAAACCTCAAATGACACAATACGAAATCAAACTTCCGCCATTTCAACGTGGTTTCCATATGATAACCCGGCATATTTTAGATGCGGTCGATGATTTACCTCAGACCGGACTCTTGCATATATTCCTTCATCATACATCGGCCGGAATTGTAATTAATGAGAATGCTGATCCTTCGGTATCTGCCGACCTGAATAGCAGCTTCGATCACCTCGCGCCGGAAAGGATGCCGTATTACACCCATGTGATGGAGGGTGATGACGATATGCCCGCCCATATTAAATCAGCGCTTACGGGGGTATCTCTTACCATACCCGTTTCCAGGGGCCGCCTGAAACTGGGAACCTGGCAGGGTATTTTCCTGTGCGAGTTCCGTAACAAGAGCGGTGGCCGAAGGGTGACCCTGACCATTTACGGGTAAGACCTGACTTAAGTCACCTGATAGGCTCTGGCCTATAATCTGTAGGAGGATAACTGTTAAGCTCACAATGCTTAGGTTTTGTGAAGTATTGAACAATTACGGCAAATCCTTATTGTCAGCAAATTTCTCGAATGAAGACGCAAATTTTCACAAATTTTTTAAACAAACTTTACGCTGAGATGCGCAATGCTTATTTGAGATAATTTGCGCTAATTTGTGGATAATAAAAAGTTGGGCACCCAATAGGCTATGTGTTATACGATTTATTCGGATAATTATAAAATATAAAGCTACTATTTACTATTATATGAAAACACATTATCACATTAGCACATTAGCACATTATCACATTATCCAAAAATATTATACTTTTTTCTACGAATTTTGCAACGCCTTTTCATCCTTGATGCCGTAATTTTGTATTGGTAAAACATATAACAGTATAAATATAAACATAATATATATGTCTGATACATTATTTAAACCGGTTGCGTATCGTGTGGAGGGAATGACCTGCACAAACTGTGCCCTTGGTATTCAGCGGGCGCTGGAGAAAGAAGGTTTTCAGAATGTGGATGTTGATTTTTCGTCAGGTGAGGTGCATTTTGAAGTGGCGGATGAGGGTCGTCTGCCGGTAGCCGAAAAGCGCATTGAGTCGCTTGGCTACAAGGTAAAAGACAGCATTGAAACGGAGGATGAGGGAAAAAAAGGGTTGTCTGCCATTGAGAAAAAGTTCTGGTTTACGGCCATCTTTACCATACCGTTGATCCTTGCCATGTTCATCCCCCTGGATTTTCTCCATAACGACAAGTTTCAGCTGGCCCTGACCATACCCGTGTTCATTGTCGGGTTTTTGCATTTTGGTCGCAGTGCGTGGTACAGCTTGCGCTCCGGTGTGACCAACATGGACGTGCTGATATTTCTGGGTAGCACGGCTGCCTTTGTATACAGCCTTATCGGAACCATTTACGGTCTGGGATCCGATTATCTCTTTTATGAAACATCGGCCAGTATTATTTCCATTGTTTTGTTGGGCAATATGATGGAGCACCGCTCCGTCAAGAAAACTTCATCGGCTGTTGATGACCTGGTGCGGCTTCAGAAAAATACCGCGCGCCTGATCACTACCGAGATGAATGAAGGGCAGGAAACCATTGAAGAAGTCGATGCTTCCCTGGTGGAAGAAGGGCAACGGGTGCTTGTAAATACCGGTGATAAGGTTCCTGTTGATGGTGAGATATACTGGGGCAGCGGCAGTCTGGATGAAAGCCTGATATCCGGTGAGAGCCTGCCTGTCGATCGTCAGAAGGGAGATAAAGTTGTTGGCGGAACCCTTCTGGTTTCAGGTACGATTCGCGTAAAAGCCACTGCTACCGGAAAGGATACTGTTTTGGCGAACATTATTGAGATGGTTCGTGAAGCACAGAAAGATAAACCCAGGTTGCAAAACCTGGCAGATAAGATTAGCCGGGTATTTGTGCCTGTGGTTGTCGGACTGGCGCTATTAACCGCTGCTTTTTGGTTTTTTGGGATGGAACTACCTTTCCGTGATGCCTTCATGCGGGGGGTTGCCGTACTGGTGATTGCCTGTCCGTGTGCCCTGGGGCTCGCCATACCAACGGCCGTTGTTGTGGGTCTGGGACGAACTGCCAAAAGCGGTATCCTGATCAAAGGCGGAACTGTATTTGATAAATTCGCTTCTGTCGATACCATCGTGTTTGACAAAACCGGTACCCTTACCACCGGCAATTTTGGGGTAAAAAACCTGCAGGTTTTCAATGATACCGAAGACCATGCAGGCAGTGTTATCTACAGTCTGGAACAATATTCGGCCCATCCGATCGCACAGTCCATAACCCGATATTTTAAGGGCGTGACCCCGATTCAGTTTGAAGAAGTAAAAGAGCAAAAAGGACTTGGGGTTCAGGCCGTCGATAAAGATGGCAATCAATATGCGGCCGGTTCGTATCATATTGCATCCCATCTTACCAGTGATGACAGGCACAATGTATATTTGTTGATGAATGATCGCCTTATTGCCTGGCTTGACGTAGAAGATGAGATCAAAGAGGGAGCGAAAGAATCTATTGACTTCTTTAACAGCAGAGGTGTAAAAACGGTATTGTTAAGTGGCGACAGGCCGGAGCGTTGCGAAGCAATTGCTGCTCAGCTTGGAATAAAGGATGTATATGCCGGTAAGTTACCTGCCCAAAAGCTGGAAATAATTGATCAGCTGTCTGAAAATGGACGGGTAGCCATGGTTGGTGACGGTATTAATGATGCTCCGGCTTTGGCTAAGGCTTATGTTGGTATCAGTATGAGTGATGCCACACAGGTAGCGGTAAAATCGGCTGATGTTGTACTTCTGAAGGGAGACCTCCGGTTGCTTTCCAAAGCATTTGGCGCTACACGTATCACCTTGCGCACGGTTAAGGAAAACCTGTTCTGGGCATTTTTCTACAATGTTGCCGCTATTCCGCTCGCCATGATCGGTCTGTTAACCCCGATCGTAGCCGCTTTTGCCATGGCCGCATCGGATGTTGTCGTCGTGTTAAACTCCCTTCGACTCAAAACCCGCAAGATCCGGTAATTCACCCCGGCCAGTGTCAGCAAATCTTTCAGAAAACCATCAGGGAAATCAATCGCCAGGCGGATATGCTAAATCGATGATGATTTTCCTGGTATTAATTAGCTTTGCTAACCTGGCCGGGTTTGTTCCCACCCAAAAAATAAATGCATCTCCCTAAAGTCTCTTACATCCCAAAAGTCCCTAAAGTCCCTAAAGTCTCTTAAGTCCCTAAAGTCTCTTAAGTCCCTAAAGTCTCTTAAGTCCCTAAAGTCTCTTAAGTCCCTAAAGTCTCTTAAGTCTCTTAAGTCTCTTAAGTCTCTTAAGTCTCTTACGTCCCAACTCCAATTCGTCTCTTCCCGTCCTCTCGCCCTCTCGCTCTCACGCCCTCACGTCTTCGCGTCTTCGTATCCTCGCCTCTGCTCTTACGTCTCTTAAGTCCCTTACGTCTCTTAAGTCCCTTACGTCTCTTAAGTCCCTTACGTCTCTTAAGTCCCTTACGTCTCTTACGTCCCTTACGTCTTACCTGGAGTTATCCATTCATCGACATCAGGAACTCTTCATTGCTTTGGGTATGCTTCATCTTATCCATCAGGAACTCCATAGCTTCCATCGAAGTCATGTCTGCAATAAATTTGCGGAGGACCCATATGCGGTTCATGATATTTTGATCAAGGAGGAGGTCTTCGCGTCTTGTACCTGAAGCTACAATATCGATGGAGGGGAAAATACGTTTGTTAGACAGGCGGCGGTCGAGCTGCAGTTCCATGTTGCCGGTTCCCTTGAATTCCTCAAAGATCACCTCATCCATTCTGGAGCCTGTGTCGGTCAAGGCTGTAGCGATGATCGAAAGGGAACCACCATTTTCTATGTTCCGGGCTGCTCCGAAGAAGCGTTTTGGCTTGTGAAGCGCATTAGCATCCACACCACCTGAGAGCACTTTACCCGAAGCCGGCGACACCGTGTTGAATGCCCTGGCAAGTCGGGTAATACTGTCCAGCAGGATAACAACGTCGTGGCCACATTCCACCATTCGTTTGGCTTTTTCCTGGACGATATTGGTTACCTTCACATGGCGTTCGGCGGGTTCGTCAAACGTAGAGGAAATAACTTCTCCTTTTACGTTCCTTGCCATTTCTGTTACCTCTTCCGGGCGCTCATCGATAAGAAGGACGATCAGGTATACTTCCGGGTGGTTCTTGGCAATGGCATTGGCAATCTCCTGCAGGAGAATGGTTTTACCGGTTTTAGGCTGAGAGACGATCAATCCTCTTTGTCCTTTTCCGAGCGGCGCAAACATGTCGATTATCCGGGTCGATAATGTTTCATGACTGTGCCCGGTAAGCTGGAATTTCTGATCAGGGAACAGGGGTGTAAGGAAATCAAAAGGAACGCGATCGCGTACTTCTGCCGGAATACGGCCATTGATCTGTTCCACCTTGATGAGCGGAAAGAACTTTTCGTTTTCTTTTGGGGGTCGTATACCACCATTTACCGTATCCCCGGTTTTCAGTCCGAAAAGTTTGATCTGGCTTTGGGACACATAGACATCGTCAGGGGAGTTCAGGTAATTGTAATCGGAGGAACGTAAAAAGCCATATCCGTCGGGCATGATCTCAAGTACACCTTCCGCATTGATAATGCCATCAAATTCGTAAACAGGTTCCCCTGTCCTCTTATCATATGATTTAGGTTTCTGATAGGATTCTGCATCCTTTGTTGACGATTGTTCCTGTTCCTGAGCTTTCTCTTCACCTTTAACCTGTGGTTCTTTTGACTGATCTTTTGGTTTGTCTTTAGCCTGTTGGTCTTGCTGCTGCGATTTTTTCTGATGTTTACTTTCAGGGGAACGCTGGTTCGATTTTTCCGGATAAGTAACAGCCTCATCCTGTTTGCTTTGCTGCTTATCCTGGACATGGCTTTCTTGCTTTGCGGAATCCTGTTGATCCTCAGGCTTCCGTTTTTTTCGACCCCGATTGCTTTTTCGCTGTTGTTTTTCACCGCTTTGGGGATCATGTTTTTGTGCTGTCTCTTGTGTTGCGGCCTTTGCAGGTGCTTCTGTTCCGGTTTCCCGGGCTGCCGGCGTAGCTTCCTGGTTAGCACCGGAAGTTTGTCCCCTTTGTTTTTGCATATTCTTTTGGGTATCCTCGCCGGTTTCCGTAGTAGCTTTTGACTGACTCTCGTCTCCAGGTTGGCCTGTATCCCGTTGATTTTTTATATTTTGCTCTGAAGAGCTTCCTGCCGGGACACGTTTGCGGGGGCGTCCGGGCCTCCTTTTGGGTTTTTGCTCGGGCTGCTGGTCCTTTTTCACGCCTTCCGGGTTCAGGGCCTGTGCATCCAGAATTCTATAAATCAAATCTTGTTTTTTATATGAATCTACCTTCTTGATATCCAAGCTTCTGGCAATGTCTTTCAGTTCGGTGAGTCGTTTACTGTTTAATTCTAATATGTCGTACATGGGCGTTAAAATGTTTTTAAATATCAAATGATTGTTTTGCTATGGAAACCTCATTGCAAACGAGGCAGTATCCGGCTTTCAGCGACCTGTCGGAGGGTATGCGGACAATTTGTGGTCGCCACCAGTAGTGTCAGGGTCTGTAAAGAGAAAATATATGGTGTGTTTTTCAAAGAATAATAAAGAATGCGCGGGAATTGTGCTGCAAATATAATAAATGTTGAGAGAACAAAAAATTTTTTTTGCCCGGTATGCCGGCAAATTGACCTCTGCTTATGTTTATAGTCTGATTTTGTCTATTTTTGTAGACTGATTAACCTGGAAAATATAGTGTACTTATGTTACAACGTGTTCAAAGTGTGTATTTGTTTTTGGTGTTTCTGTTTGCCGTATTGTTTGCGGTTCTTCCCCTGGGTCACTTTCCCGTCGGGTCTCCTGATATGCCGTTGCGGCTAATATCCATGCATGATTTTTTTGCCTCCATTGACGGGACAGGCATTGGTTGGATGGGAGCCCTGCTCATCCTGTTCTGGGCTATCGCTATACTTATTACGGTATATATGACCTTTCAATATAGAAAGCGACTGTTTCAGATCAAGCTGGGCAAAATGAATATCATGGTACATGCTGTCATGATATTAATCACCTTTTTCTTTCTCGACAGCATACGAAACCAGCTTGATGATACCGGATTTTCCTATGGCGCTGCTGTTTTCTTTCCGGTTATCTCGTTGATTTTTATTCTGCTTGCCAACAAAGCAATCAGAAAGGATGAAGAACTGGTGCGTTCAGCCGATCGTCTGCGGTAGTTAATCTTCAAGCCTTTTAATAATATAGTCGGAGTTAAATAACCGTAGCGCTCCCATATATTTCAGTTTGAACTTGACAAAGTCACCTACCTTGTAATTTTTCGGGTTCTTTCCAAGGTCTATGACCAGAATATCGGAACTGGCACCTGCCATTTCCAGCTTCTTATCCACCGGGATCAGGAAGTCCGGACTGATATCCAGCAGTCCGACATCCAGTAGTGCCCGCCATGAAGTTTTACCGTAGTCATCGGCATTTATCTCATAGGACTCTCCTGATGGGTTTTCGGCCAGGGTGCCTTCCGGTACGACCGGTTTTTCAATCAATTCAATGATTTCCGATTTGAAGGTGATCACATTGTCCTTCATCCCCTTGATGGTTTTGCCTGTCCACAGGTTGGCTCCAAAATAAAGGGTTTCACCTACACGGAAATGATTCACCCCGGGTGGTACCTGTTTCTTCGACAGCATCGGAATGGTAACAGAAGTTCCGCCTGACAGAAGGTCAATTTTCTTGTTAAACTTTTCCTCGACAATCTGTTTGTAGAGACTAAGCTGTATCAGCTTATCACGGGAAGGCATGACGCCGTACAAACAGTTCAGGTTGGTGCCAAAACCAAGTACTTTGATATTGGGTAGCTTAAAGACCTGCTCATAAAAGCTGATAAGGTCATCGCCCATCACACCTTCGCGAAGCTCACCCATTTCCAGCATGATGATGATCTGGTGTATCTTTTCCTGTTTTTGCGCTTCCTCAGAGATAAGCTTCAGGGTTTCAAGGTCAGAGTTCAGACTTACATCGGCATATTTAACCACACTCCGGATGCTTCGGCGCGGTGGTGGTTTAATATATATTGTCCTTACTTCGGGATCAATGCGTTTAATGGTGCGCAGGTTCGAGATCCTGGAGTCCATTAATTCCCTTGCGCCCAAACCGATAACCTCTTTCAGGTACATCGGGTTGCCGCAAAGAAGCTTTGACACAATACCCCAACGGATGCCATGTTGTTCGAACAGTTTCTCCAGGAAGTTGTAGTTGTGTTTGAGCTTCTTTCGGCTTATTGTAATTTCAGCCATAATTGCTATCTGTTTATCGGGTCCAGCGCATCTCCAAATACTTGCTGGTAAAACCCAGTTTTTCGTAAAGGTGACGAGCCGGATTTTCCGGTTCCACATGCAATTTAATATCCCCTTCTGCTTTCTCAAAGGTTTTTTGCATGAGTTCTTTACCAAGGCCATGACCACGGTATTTTTTATCTACGGCTATATATACCAGAATGTTTTCGGGGATATACCCGGCCATACCTGTTTTATTGATGACAACGGCCCCGTTAATGTTTCCCTGGTCTCTGGAAACAAGTATGAAGCCCCCAAATTTTTCTTTATCGTCCAACGCGAAGTTGATGCTTTTCATAATATACCTGTGTTCATCTCCAAATTGATCCAGGTGTTCATACAAAAAATCAGCAATTTCCTTTTTTGTCTCCTCTGAAACGTTGTCTGCGGGTGTGTAAAATGTAAAGTCCATTGTCTTTTTGTTTTATGTTAGGTAGATGTTTTTTTTGATTTGCTAATGGTGAAGTTAATAATTGTAAATGAAATAAACGATAAAGTGATGCCAAAAATATTTGGGTCGAGGCCTAATGGCAAGCCCCAATCCCCGATAATAAGTGTGATGGTGGTGCCACCACCCAGTAACATGGCCCAGAAAGCTGCCGCTGGTTGTGCTTTTTTCAGGAAAAGGGCTGCGACTACCGGTATAAAAAGACCAGAGACCATGAACGCATAGGAGTGCAGCATCAGTTCGAGGACGCTGGGCATCACCGAAGCCAGCAGCAGGGCAATTGTTCCGAGTATCAGGGTCAGGGCCTGGGAGGTTAACAAGAAAGCCCTGTTTCCTTCCGGGAGTTTAACCCATTTTGACAGGATGTCTGTCAGGAAGTTTCCGCTGCTTGCCATCAGGCAACTGTCGGCCGTCGACATGATGGCCGAAAAATAAGCCGCCATCATCAAACCCATCAGCCCGACAGGCAATACGGTGCGGAGCAGCAGGGGAAGCCCCTGTTCCGAATCAATGTCGGCGGCTGCGCTAATGCCTAAATATTCAAACATTCCCTGGGCAATAGCCACCCGTGCAAAAAGCCCCAGCAGCACTCCCATAAAGGCCATAACCGGCCATTCAAACAGTCCGGCAATGTACCAGGCCCGTTGTGCCTGCTTTCTGTTACGTGAAGCGTATATGCGCTGATACAAGGTCATGCCTACGAACCAAATGGGAATAATGGTGACAGCCCAGTTGAGTAGCTGCTGCCAGCTTATGTTCCCCAGGCTGAAGTAGGCATCCGGCAGCACCTCCCGGATACCGGCCAATCCTCCGACACTGTAATAAGAGATGGGGATCCCCACAAAGATCAAACCCGACATCAGGATAATCCACTGGATGGTGTCGGTGTAAATAACAGCCTTGATGCCGCCCATGGAAGTGTACACAATCACAATAACGCCCATGATGATCAGGGCCGTTTGTCTGTCAAGCATTGGCGTAAAGGTGGCCTCGGCCAGGATGGCACCTGCCAGTACCTGCGAACTGGTGAACCCCAGATAGCCAATACCTGATATTATTCCGGCAAGCAGGGCAACGCCCGGACTGTAAAAACTGCCCAGGAATTGCGGAAAGGTATAAAAGGTTTTGGTTTGTTCAAGTTGCTTGACACGCGGGATCAGAAGAACAGCACTTAACCAGGCACCAATCAAACCGGTAAACAGCATCCAGGAACCTGCAATTCCCATGATAAAACCAAGACCCCCGAGTCCGATGGAAAAACCGCCGCCCACATCAGTAGCCACGACAGATAACCCAATATGCAAGCTTCCAATCTTCCGGCCACCGACATAATAGTCGTCAATGCCCTTGTTGCGTATGAGGAAGTATATGCCAATGCCTATGACACCCAGCATATACAAGGCAAAAACAAGAACGTTTAAAAAATGCATGTAACGTTAAAGAGAAAATTAACACGGCAAAATTAGAGATAATTTCTGCAAATGACAAATATTACCTTTAATTAATTGTTTATTAATTCTTTACGAGAAAATTGTATTACTTTTGGCAAAATTTATTCCAAATGTATTACTGGAGAAACAGTCGTCGTTTTAATGCCTGGTCTGACATGAGCAGGAAGCTTTATGGAACACGACTGCAGAAGCTGACCATAAATGCCGGCTTTACCTGCCCTAATCGCGATGGTACCGTCGGCACAGGAGGATGCAGCTTTTGCAATAACGAAGGCTTCAACCCTTCCTATTGTGACCCGGAAAAGGCTATTCGTCAGCAAATCGACCAGGGCCTGGAGCTTATCCGTAAGCGCTACCCAAGAGCCGGGAAGTTTGTTGCTTATTTCCAGGCATATTCAAACACCCATGCGCCATTAGAGACCTTGCGCGACATATATGAGGAAGCACTGAGCCACCCTGCTATCTCCGGTTTGGTTATCGGCACCAGGCCTGATTGTGTGGATGAAGAAAAACTGGACTATCTCCGTGATCTCGCCCGGCACTATTTTATCAAACTGGAATATGGGGTGGAATCCTGTTATGATGAAACCCTGAAACGCATTAACCGGGGCCACACTTTTCGAGATACCAAAATAGCCTTGCAGATGACCGGTGAGCGGGAATTACATGCCGGTATTCACATGCTGTTCGGGTTACCCGGAGAGCGTCGTGAGGCCATGCTGGCACAGGTCGACATCATTAATACCCTGCCCATCAATACCATCAAATTCCATCAGTTGCAGATTGTTGAGGGTACCCCTTTTGCCCGTGCCTTTAAAGAGAATCCCGGACAGTTCGACTTGTTTGAATTAGAGGACTATATAGATTTTATTGTTGCTTTTTTGGAGCGTTTACGTCCGGATATTTCGGTTGATCGCTTGTCGGGGGAAGTTCCTCCCCGCTTCATCGTTGGACAGAGATGGAGCAAAAGGGGAAATATCCGGGCAGATGTGGTTATGCAGATGATCGAAAAAAAGCTTGCAGAAAAAGATACTTTTCAGGGAAAAAGGTATGCCTGAATTTATGTATTTTTGACGCTTTTATGATTGACCCTCATCCATTCAGTTGGATTACATGGACAATCAACAGGTTTATTCAACAACAATTATGTAACATAAATAACATAGACGAATTGACACTGTAATATGGAGAATACGACGAAGAAGAATAAGGTTAACCGCATGCTTGGGGCCATTGAGCATGTTGGTAACAAGCTTCCCCATCCGGCTGCGCTATTTGCATTGTTTGCCGTGGCCATTATTTTTATCAGCGGTATTGCATCGCTGTTCAATGTGACAGCGATGCATCCCGGTACAGGAGAGGAGGTCGAAACCTTTAGTCTTCTGAGCCGCGAGGGATTGCATATGATCATGACCAACATGGTGGTGAATTTCACTTCCTTTGCACCCCTGGGAACGGTGCTGGTGGCTTTGCTTGGTATCGGTGTGGCTGAATCGAGTGGCCTGATGTCAACCGGTCTCAGGTTGCTGGTGCTATCTGCCCCTAAAAAGCTGCTTACTTTTGCCATCGTGTTTGCCGGTATCCTGTCAAATACCGCCAGCGAAGTGGGGTATGTGGTTCTTGTACCGTTGGGAGGCATGATCTTTCTGGCTGTTGGCAGGCACCCGATCGCCGGTATTGCCGCTGCATTCGCCGGTGTATCCGGCGGGTATTCAGCCAATCTCCTGCTGGGCACCATCGATCCCCTGCTTGCAGGCCTCTCTGAAGAAGCTGCTCGTATCATTGAGCCTCTTTATACGGTCAACCCAACGGCCAACTACTACTTTATGTTTGTATCGACCTTTTTTATCGCCTACATCGGTACCTGGGTCACCGAGAAGGTGGTTGTCCCGCGTCTGGGCGAGTATAAAGGAGATGCCCAACCCGAAGAGATCAAACAGCTGTCCCCGGACGAGCGAAAAGGGTTACGGGCTACGTTCTGGGCATTGATCGCCGTCGCCTTGCTGCTGCTCTGGAGTGCCGTGCCCATAGAGGGAGGTGTCTGGTCTTATGTGCCCGGCTCCGGTTTTATGCGCGACCCTGAAACCGGGGATTTGCTGCGGTCACCATTCATGAGTGGTATTGTGGCCATCATTTTTATGGTGGCTGCCATATTGGGTATTGTCTATGGTATTGCCGCCAAAACCCTTGAAAGCAATTATGATGTGATCAAAGGCATGGGAAAGTCCATGTCGACATTGGGTACTTATATCGTCCTCGTGTTTTTTGCCGCGCAGTTTGTGGCCTATTTTAACTGGACCAATCTCGGACTGATATTTGCCATTCAGGGAGCGAATTTCATAGGGACGCTCGGACTGGGAAGGATCCCATTGATGATAGCCCTGGTTCTGGTATCCGCCTTTATTAACCTGGTTGTTGGAAGCGCCAGCGCCAAATGGGCCATCATGGCCCCCGTGTTTATCCCCATGTTTATGCTACTGGGATACTCCCCGGAATTTACACAGCTGGCATACCGTGTCGGGGACAGTGTGACCAATGTTATTGCTCCAATGATGTCGTACTTTGCCATGATTGTTGCATTCATGGAACGTTATGACAAGAAAGCCGGTATAGGAACCATCATTGCCACCA
Source organism: Bacteroidales bacterium (assembly GCA_041686485.1). Lineage (GTDB taxonomy): Bacteria > Bacteroidota > Bacteroidia > Bacteroidales > UBA7960 > PUPG01. The sequence continues at coordinate 53,781 of JAWLDT010000001.1, forward strand.
TGTTGCCATATACCGTGATTTTCCTGGGGGCCTGGCTGGTTATGCTCATTTTATGGATCCTGATCGGTCTGCCCATTGGCCCGGGCTCGCCGTTGTTTTATGAGTTAGGTGCTTCCTGAGGTATTTAACATCTTAACATGAGCGTTGCTGCTGTTCCAAAAGTTTTTTTGGGGCTTTCTCCTCTTCATCATGATGTTATGATGACAAATCTGGACCATAATGGTGATTTATTTTGTTATATTTTGATATACAGGCTGTTGACTGATACAAACTAAACTTTTTGGTCAGTAAAATTGTTGTATATTGTAAGATATTATTGTCAAAACATATAACCTAACCTGGTCTGATAATGGAATCCCTGCAACGTAATACGATCCTGGTGCCGGTAGATTTTTCGGATGTGGCGGAATACGCCATCGACCATGCAGCCGCCATTGCCCGGGGTTTTGGTTACAGGGTTTTTCTGCTACACGTGACCACCAAAAGAAGCACTACCAAAAAGAAGCAGGAGGAAGCTGATGCCCGTTTGATGGGTATCTCCTCACAAATGGCTGAAAATATGGGGTTGAAAGTAACCTATCAGATAAAGACTGGTAATGTTTTTAAGGTTATTAATGAGATGGCTGACCGGCTGCGACCCGCTTTTATCGTGATGGGTGTTCACGGCAGAAAAGGTGTGGAAAACCTGATAGGCAGCTATTCTTATTCTGTCATCTGTAAAGCAAATGTTCCCGTGTTAGTCGTTAAGGATAAACACCATCATGTCGGATTTAAAAATATTGTGATTCCGATTGATTTTTCTAAACGTAGTACCCAGAAGGTTTCCCAGGCTGTAAAATTCTCCCGTTTTTTTGGTGCCCGAATCCGGGTTTTTGGCTTTTTGTCATCTGACAACAAGGCAAAGATTATTAACAAAGAGGCGTTACTTAAAAGTGTGACAACTTATTTTGAAGAACAAGAAGTACCGGTAACTACGGATCTGAGAATAAAACCCGGCATGGACTGGCCTGAAGCCCTGCTTGGTTTTGCTGAAGATAAAGAAGCAGACCTGATTATGATTGTGGCTGAGCGGGGTGGGGGTATTCAGGATATTTTTTCCCAAAATTATACAGAACGTATCCTTGATAAAGCGACAATGCCGGTATTAACCATTATGCCATGTGCTGAAGAACTTGCCCCTGAATCGGCATTCGTTCAGGATGGCGTTGTTACACCTTTTGTTGATCCTTTTGGCTTGTATAGAGGTACGTCAAAATCTGACACATGATTATTATATGCTTTTACATGATTATTATATGCATTTAGATGTATGATAAATTTTGACAATACGGAAGTCGCTTTTAATGATAAAGATGCCAGGCATTTAAAAAGAGCCTGTTTTCTGTTCAGAATGGTGGGCAGTCCCATATTGGTTAAAGGAGGATCGGCATTACTGCAACTTGCTTTATGGTTGCATCTGCCGGTTGAATGGGCGCTGAAACCCACCGTTTTTGCTCATTTCTGCGGCGGTGAGACGATTGATGAGTGTGATAGTACGATCGGGCAATTGGGTGCGTCCGGTATCTATACCATCCTGGATTATTCGGCAGAGGGCAAAGAGAGGGAAGCTGATTTCGATCATACCAAAAACCAGATCCTTGCCACCATAGATAAAGCTGTTCAGGAAAAACACATGCCTTTTGCGGTATTTAAACCAACCGGTTTGTCACGGTTTGCTTTGCTTGAGGAGGTACAGGCCGGTCAGGCATTATCTTATGAGGAGCAAGCAGAATTTGACAGGGTGAAGACACGTTTTGAAGAAATAGCTGCCTATGCTGTTAAAAAGGACGTGCCGGTGATGGTTGATGCTGAAGAAACGCAGATTCAGGACCTCGTAGATATGCTGGTTGAAGATCTGATGTTCAAATACAATCAAAACAAACCATATATATATAATACCTTACAGATGTATCGCCAGGACAGGCTGGAATACCTGAAGGATTTCGTGGCTCGTGCCCGCAACAAAGGTGTTTTTGCAGCCTTTAAGCTCGTCCGGGGTGCCTACATGGAAAAAGAAAGGGCGCACGCCGCCAGAAACAACCTGCCTTCCCCCATATATCCGGATAAAGCCTCTACGGATAACGCCTTTGATGAAGCCGTCACCTATTGCCTCAACAACGTCGATGACCTTGCCGTAAATATCGGTACACATAATGAAATCAGTTGTGCCAGGGCTGCAGATACCATGCGAAGCCTTTCTCTGCCTGCTGCGCACAAACATATATCATTCGCCCAGCTCCTGGGAATGAGTGATCATATTTCCTATAACCTGGCTGAAGCCGGCTATAATGTTTGTAAATACGTTCCTTACGGACCGGTGAAATCCGTATTGCCTTACCTGATCCGCCGCGCAGAAGAAAATACTTCCGTGTCCGGCCAGACTTCCCGGGAACTTTTCCTGATCAAAAAAGAGATCGCCCGGCGTAAATCCTGATCTCCCGGCCGGGTTACTTTCTCCCTTTTTGCTGCTGCCTTTGCCTGACCGCCTCAAAAGCCAGTATGGCGACCGACGCCGATACGTTCAGCGAGTCTATATGTCCCGCCATGGGTATCCGGATGACTTTATCGGACGCTTCCCGCCAAACCGCCGACAACCCTTTGTCTTCGGCACCAAAAGCCAGCGCGGTGGCTCCTCTGAAGTCTGCTTCATAATAATTTTGCTCAGTCTGCAATGCTGCAGTATAAATCGTGGGCCGCTGACAGGGCTGCCAATTGTCTGCCCGGGTGAGCCACGTTATGGCCGTTTCACTGCTGCATGCAGCTACCGGTAAGGTGAATACGCAACCCAGACTCGCCCGGATGGTGTTCGGATTGTATATACCGGCCTTTTCATCGGCCAGAATAAGCCCGTCAACACCGGCACCATCGGCCGTACGTAAAATTGCGCCCAGGTTTCCGGGCTTTTCAACGCCCTCCAGTATTATTAGCAGGGGGTCAGGCGGTAATATCAACGAAGAAAGGGAATGATCCCGTTGTTCGCCAACAAGCAAAACCCCTTCGACGTCCTTTCGATAGGCTAACTTGTTGTATACAGCGCGACTGATCATTGTAGGGTCTGTTTGATCACTTAATAGAGCATCTATGGGATAAGAAGGGTCTTCCTGATAAATATCCTGACAAATCAGCAAGTTGTGCGGTTTAATCCGGCCGGACAACGCCAGGGAGACCTCCCGCCGCCCTTCCGCAATAAACAGACCTGTTTTTGCCCGTTCAGAAGCCTTCTGTTGTAAACGGACCAGCTGTTTGATCAAAGGGTTCTGCAGGCTGACAATCTGCTCTTTCATGCTGTTTATTGATGTTTTTGTTTGTTACTGTATTTTTTTTAAGCTTCCTCGTCTCCTCGCGTCTTTTCTTATGTCACCCCTTCGGGGTTTTGGTTGCGTTTGTATTTCCCTTTTTTTTATAATCGTTTCATCCCTTCGGGATTTCTCGCATCTTCGTGTCTTTTCTTCCCTTCTAACTTCTACCTTCTACTTTCTACCTTCTACCTTCATTAACAAAGTCATGTGGTGCGAAAAAGCTTGCGATGCAACAAAAAGGCACTGAATGCAGCGATATAACAAATCACAGCCACGGCCATGACTACCATAAACCCCGATTCTACCGCGATGATCGTCGCCAGGGAAGTGCTTATGACGGATATGGAGCCGTCTATGCCATAAGCCCAGGGCGCCTGCCCGGAATCATAGGCCGACAGGTAGCGGATGCCGAACGGGAACATCATTCCCTTAAAGAAAGCGGGTACCCCTATAAGCAGCAGACTAATGACTATTTTTAAAGGAAGAGGGCTGGCGATGCTCCACTGAAGGAGTGGCGTCAGAAAAAAGGCATAGCCTGTCAGCAGGATGGCAATGATCATGCCGGTACCTGCCAGTGACCAGGGAGTTGCAGGTATCCTGTTCGTTAACAAACTACCCACACTGCTGGCTATCAGCATGGTGCTGATGACGGCAGACAGGGCGTATACCGGCTGCCCGAAATAGAGCACAAAACGCTGTATGAGGATGATCTCCACAAACATGTATCCCAGACCGAGGGCGGCAAAATAGAGCAGGGTCCCGCTTTTGCTGCGATGACTTTTACGTAACCTGAAGAGGGGCAGAAGGATGAACAGCAGCGCCAGGATGGTGCTCTGAACCAGGGTAACAAGCACGACCAGGTAGCCCAGCTCCATAAATGGGAGCTGATCCTGGCCAAAAATTTTGGATAACTGTTTTAGGTTACCCAGTTCTATAAACTGTGAGAAGTAGGGCTTGTTGTCTGTCGCCGGGTCAATCATGAATCCATACGACTCCATAAACTCGCTGTCGCCTTCCATTACCCTGTCAACATAGGAAAAGAACGTATCATCTTCGATCTGGTTGAACTGGTCTCTTTCGTCGGACTCAATAGCCGGCAGCAGCAGGGGATCAAAAAACATTGTCTCACAAAACTCCCGGATAGTCTTGGTTTCTTTTGTGGTGATCGGACTTTTCTTTAACACATAGGTTATCGTTCCCCAGGATCGCATGGCGGCAATGTGGTTTTTCGGAGATTCTATGCCATGGTCCCTGGCTGTTTGTACCAACGTTGCCAATAATTTCAGGTTGGTGCGTGCCGGATAATCCACCCAGGCTGATACGGTGATCATGCCGTCCGGTTTGAGGCGTTGCCACATAAGTGAAAATGATTCCAGGGTCATGGTGTAGTTTTCCTGAAGGGCTCTGATGCCGGCAGTACCCCCAAAGGCTCCCTGCTGTGGCAGGTGAATAAGGTCATAGTCTTTGGCTGCTTTGGAAGCAAGAAAGGTTCGGGGCTCCAGGGTATGGATGTCGAGGCTGTCATGAAGGAAAAGACCACCCGATGCTTCAGCAAATTCGTTTTGCAGCATGTTCACCACTCCTTTGTTGGTTATGGTGGCATCAACGTGGGCAGGTTGGTGTGTAAACACTTGTGACAGGGGAGCTCCCTCACCTGCCTGGAGCATAAGTATCTTGTTGTGATGATCAAACTGCCAGGGCAGTGCCCGCGTGGTATAGTCCAGGATATGTGATGTCTGTCCTGATTCATATTTCGGAATCACACCATAATAATTGCCGTTCACAAACACATTCTTTTTAACAGGCACATCATCCGTGTATGAAAGGCTGAGGGCAGGAGCAAACCGCAGAGCCGGGGAGGCAGCTACTTCAATCAGTCCGTGGATGTCGGGCTGGCTGTGTACAATTTCTGCTTCCGGCAGGTTCATGGTGTTTGCCAGGTCTTTGTATTCAGATATCTCTATATCTGCCGGGGTACGAAGCATCAACAAAGCCGTTAGGATGGCGATGGTCCCCGCAGCTATTTGCAGGAGCGAATAACGCCGGCTGATACCAGCCAGCCCAGCGAGTACAGACAACAGACCCACCAGGGGCGGCACCTGTTGTGGGTAGATGTTTCCAAAAATGAACAATACCAGCAATCCTCCGGCTCCTGAGCCAATCAGGTTGGAGAAGTAATAGGTGCCGATACGGCTTGCATGTTTGATAAACAGGATGCCGATAGCCAGGGCGCCCGTGAAAAAGGGAATGAAATAGATAATGTAATTGGCAGCCAGTATTGGAAATTGTGCCCGTTCTACAAAAAGGAGGTACACGTCAAAACGGAATAATTCAAGGCGGGTGATCTGAAAGGCGACCATCATTGATAACCCGCTGACCGTCATCAGAAAAGGAACAAACCAGTCGGCCACCCTAAGCAGCCTGTCTCTGGCAAGCGCCAGAAGCGTGCCACTGGCTCCGAAGCCCAGCATGGCAATGGAGATGATCATATAGGCAAAGTGATGCCACTGTACGATGGCAAGCAGTTGTGTTAACGACAACTGAAATGCTATAATGGCAACAGAATGCAGACCCAGGCTGATAATCAGCCTGTTGTCCAAAGACAGAAAATTGTTTTTCATCGCTAATCTTCCCTTTCAAACGGTACAAATCGAACCGGCATCAGGCTGCGGGTGCTGATATTCCCGTCCTCATCTTTATTAACCAGCATTAACTGCTGTGTCTGGTAAGCCGAACCCACGGGAATGATCATCTTACCACCTTTCTTTAGCTGATTGGTAAGGGGTGGCGGTATGTGATCGGCGGCTGCCGTAACCACGATGGCGTCAAAGGGAGCATGTTCTTCCCAGCCATGGTATCCATCGGCGATCTTGATATGCACATTCTCATATTCAGCGTTAAGGCGATTACGCGCATTTACGCCAAGCGCCCGGATAATCTCTATGGTATAGACTTCGTCAATGATCTCGGCCAGAATAGCTGCCTGGTAGCCTGAACCAGTTCCTATTTCAAGGACTTTGTCATCAGGCCCGGGTTCAATAATCTGAGTCATATAGGCAACGATGTATGGCTGGGAAACTGTTTGGCCATGACCGATCGGGAGGGGCCGGTCGTTATAGGCAAACTGGCGTTGCGATGTCGGGACATACAGATGCCGCGGTACCTGTCGCATGGCTTCGAGTGTGGCAGAATGTTGAATACCCCGGTCGCGTATCTGGTTTTTAACCATCCTCTTGCGTTCCCTTTCGAAATCGTCCGAAAAAACATTTCCAGGCAGGGAAAGGATTAATAGCAGGAAAATACTTACGGTTCTCATAAGCTATGTGGTTACTGTGCGTAAAAAATGATGCCAGGGCCCCAAATGCTCCTTGCTTATCTCAATAACAAATATAATGAATCTAATGCCTTTTCTAAAGTTTTGTTTCAATAATCGGATTTGAATTTTATTGGTCAATGAAGCGCATTGTAACGATAAGAAACCTATTGTAAATGAAGCAGAAAACGCATGGTATCAACCCCGTCTGCATAATCCCATACCTCTGGTTGCTGGCTTTTGCCCGGAGGCACTATTGAAAAATTGTCTGACCTGAAACCACCGCCGGCCACTACACATTGTAATCTTTCCTGATTATTGACAACGAATTGCGCTGCCTCTGACAAGTCCCGGTAATAAGAACAGTGTATTACCGATACCGGTGAAGCGATCTGACTGCTTTGGACTATCAGGCAATGACCTGCATCCGTAAAAGAGGTGCCTTCTGCCATATAGGTTGCCCTGCAATAGTTGAGGTTATGTAGATATTTTTCATTGTCCCGCACATAACCAAAAGGCTGCCAGGCATTGATCAATTCCGAAAAATCATATCCTCCGGGTACAAGAATATGAGATACATTACGGCAACCCAGGCCATAATAAGCAAAAACATCTTCTCCCAGCTTTTGTAGTTCCTCTTTCGATTCTTTACCTGTAATGATGGCCATTGCGTTACGATTTTTCCGGATTATATGCGGAATATTGCCATAGTGGTATGTAAAGTAACGTGCTGCATTGTCGCTGCCGGTGGCAATAACAGCTTCAATGGCCGACAAAGGATCACGAATAAAGCTGATCTGTTGTTGCAGTTTCGGTTCAATGGTGGTTAGCAGCCTGGCTAAAGCTACCGGCAGGGTGTCATCCTGGCTGGATAACTTTCCGTAAAAAAGATGGCCGGAGATCAGTACGCATAGAAGGTCATGAAACCCCACCAACGGGATATTGCCTGCCATGATTACCATAATTGTTTTTTGACCGGAAGGAGAATTGGCGATTTTCGGGTAGCGCGCAATCCATTGGTTCAGTTTTTCGGACTGCAGCATATGACTCAATCCGATGAGCGCCCTGCCTGTTTCGCGGGAGGTGAACCAGGGATTAATAGACCGGCTGTGCAGGGCTTCGCGGTATAACGTCATGGCTGCAGGCAAGTCGGTGGCTGGCTTGGTTCCGTGAAATAATGCCTTGCCGGTCCTGCCCAGCTCTTCACCCAGAGCAGAAAATGCCTGAATTCGTCGACGTACATCAGGTAGCTGCATAAACTGTATTTGCGTTGATCCGTAAAATCAAATATCTTTGTGTCAACTCTTCTGTCAGGTAAAGATACATGATATACCGGATCATTTTGCAATGATCTTATGATGACAGCGATTAAAAGATAAATACACCGGTATGAAAATCCTGACCTTTTTTGCGGTTTTAAGCCTGTTTGTTATAACAAACACATATGCTGCCAATTCAGATTCCCTGTTTTTTCGTCAGGCAGAGGATTCCCTTGTGGTGCTGGCCAATAGCATTGTTGAACCTGACAGTGATCAACAGCGTCGTGAAAACAATGACCGTTTTAAGGGCTATTTTGAAGAAATACTCGGTCAGGCAGGTGCGTTTAACCATCCGTTCGATTCTTTGAATACGGTATCTATGCTCTATGCACCAGACCGGCAATTTCGTATTATAACATGGTATGTTCCCCTCTCTGGTGAGCAGTTCGAGTATGTCGGATATATTCAACGTAACCCGGAAGCAGCCGGGCAGGGGCATGCAATTGTGGCTTTAACCGATGCCACAGAAGAAATAAATGGGCAATCATGCGCGGAAGGGCATGCAGATAAATGGTATGGTGCCTTTTATTATGATTTGATTGCCAATTCTATAGGTGATGAGGTGTTTTATACCCTGCTTGGCTGGAAAGGGGACAATCCGCAAACCAGGAAACGGGTCATTGAACCCCTGACCTTCAGTAATGATAAGCCTCGTTTTGGCAAGCCCGTGTTCGGAGAACCTTATACGGATGCCTGCCGGATCATTTTTCGATATTCTGCCCGGGCATCCATGAGTTTGTTGTACAAAGAGGACTTTTACCAGACAGCCGATGGTATATACGACATGATCGTGTTCGACCGGCTGGTGCCCCGTCATGAGAGCCTGGAAGGCCATTACCAGTTTTATGTTCCGGAGGTAAATATTTTTGACGGACTCTTTTTTAATGGGAAAAAGTGGGTTTCTGTAAAAGATGTGGATGCCCGTATGCCTGATCCTGAAAGGGATGACCAAAAATAATTTTTGGCGTTTTCTTTTGCCAATTGTTTTATTTTGCCAATTTTGCAGAAGAACTTATACTATAATTGTCCATTTTTATTCACCCTAACCCCAATAGCGATGAAAAAACATAATTTTAGCGCCGGACCATCTATTTTAGCTGATGAAGTAATTGAAAACACCGCCAGGGCGGTTCAGGATTTAAACGGTATCGGATTATCTGTGATGGAAATCTCCCATCGTAGCAAGGATTTTCAGGCCATTATTGATGAGGCCGTTGCCCTGTTCAGGGAACTTTTGAATATCCCTGAGAACTATCATGTGCTTTTCCTGGGCGGTGGTGCCAGTATGCAGTTTTGTATGGTGCCCTTTAACCTGCTGAACAAAAAAGCGGCTTATCTTGACACAGGCTCCTGGGCTTCAAAGGCCGTTAAAGAAGCCAAGGGTTTTGGTGAGGTAGATGTCGTTGCTTCTTCAAAAGATAAAAACTACAACTACATCCCTAAAGACTTCACCATCCCCAAAGACGCTGATTATTTCCACATCACAACCAATAACACCATCTTTGGAACGGAAATAAAAGAGGATTATGACAGCCCGGTACCCATGGTTGCTGACATGAGCTCGGATATTTTCAGCCGTCCGGTAGATATTTCCAAATATGGAATCATTTATGGCGGTGCCCAGAAAAACCTTGGACCTGCTGGTGTAACCTTTGTGATCATCCGTGACGACATCCTTGGTAAAGTAGACAGGCAGATACCTACCATGCTGGATTATAACACCCATATAGAAAAAGGGTCTATGTTTAATACCCCGCCCTGCCTTCCTATTTATACCTGTCTGGAAACACTTCGCTGGCTGAAGAAACTTGGTGGTGTGAAAACCATGCAAAAGATCAACCATGAAAAGGCCGATATGCTTTATGATGAGATTGAACGCAACGTTCTGTTTATGGGAACCACCGAAAAAGACAGCCGTTCAATCATGAATGTTTGTTTCGTTATGCAGCCTGATTATCAGGATTTGGAAAAAGAATTTCTGGAGTTTGCAATCGCGAGAGGTATGGTCGGCATCAAGGGTCACCGGTCAGTCGGTGGCTTCAGGGCGTCCATTTATAATGCCATGCCAAAAGAGAGTGTAGAAGCACTTATTGAAACCATGCAGGAGTTTGAAAAAAAGCATGTAAAATAAACCTGACTTTGGTATGATTACATTCCATACCCTGCCGTGCAAGACAGGTTGGGTAAGACTTTTTATAAACCTCAAAAACGAATAGATATGAAAAAAGTTCTGGTAGCTACCGAAAAGCCTTTTGCACCCGCTGCCGTCGACGGAGTCAGGGAAGTCCTTGATAAAGCGGGTTATGAGTTGGTCTTATTGGAAAAATATGAATCGCCGGAGGAGTGGAAAACGGCGGCAGCTGATGTTGATGCCATGATTATCCGTAGTGATAAGGCTACAGCCGACATTATTGATGCGGCCGGTAATCTGAAGGTCATCGTAAGGGCCGGTGCCGGTTACGATAATGTTGACCTCGATGCCTGTACAAGAAAAGGGGTGGTCGCCATGAATACGCCCGGGCAAAACTCCAATGCCGTGGCAGAACTCGCCTTTGGCCTGATGCTGTATCACCTTCGCAACGGCTTCAATGGAAAATCAGGGAATGAGCTGAGAGGTAAAAAGCTCGGCATTCACGCCTATGGCAATGTAGGCAAATTTGTGGCCACCATTGCTAAAGGTTTTGGGATGGAAATCTGTGCCTTTGACCCATTTGTCGACAATGCGGAGATTGAAAAAGACGGTATAAAAGCCATTGACACCGCCGAAGAACTTTATAAAACCTGTCAATTTGTGTCGCTGAACATCCCGGCGAATGACAAAACCAAACAATCAATCGGTTATTCGCTGCTCTCATTAATGCCGGCGAATGGGACCCTTGTGAATACCGCCAGGAAAGAGGTTATCGATGAAGCCGGCCTGTTGAAGATCATGGAAGAACGTGAGGACTTTCATTACCTCTCAGATGTGGCACCCGACTGCCGTGAAGAGATCGAAAACAAGTACCCCGGCCGTTTTGTGTTTACCGCCAAAAAGATGGGCGCACAAACTGCCGAAGCCAATATCAAGGCTGGTATAGCAGCTGCCACACAGATTGTCAACTATCTGGAAAAAGGTGATACGACATTTCAGGTCAATAAATAAGCTGTTGCTTCCGGGATGTGTTTTACAGAACAAACGCTCATGACAGAATGGATGACCTTTCTGACTGGTGCCCTTTACGTCAAATCATGAGCCAGTTTGTAAAACAGTGTATAATGAAGATTATAGCAGATATTAACAAATAAAACTTAGAATATGGCCACATTAAAACCGTTCAGAGGATACCGCCCCCCGAAAGAGATCGTAAAGCAGCTGGCTTCCCGTCCCTATGATGTATTGAATTCAGAGGAAGCCAGGAAAGAGGCTGGAGACAACCCTTATAGCTTTTTACGTGTGGTGAAGCCCGAGGTGGAACTTCCTGAAGACATAGACCTGTATAGCCAGGCAGTGTATGATAAAGCGAAGGAGAACTTCCAAAAGTTTATTGACAAAGGGTATCTTGTTCGCGACGAGACGCCCAGGTATTATGTATATGCCCAGAGCTGGGGTAAAAAGGTGCAATATGGAATTGTTGGTTGTGCCGGCGTTGAGGATTATCTGAACGATGTCATCAAAAAGCATGAGCTTACCCGTCCCGACAAAGAAGAGGATCGCATGAAGCATGTGCGGGTTACCAATGCGAATGCTGAGCCGGTATTCTTCACCTATTCCAGGAAAGAGGCGATTGACGATATTGTTTCCCGGGTAGTGAAAGCCCCGGCCGAATATGATTTTACGGCCGATGATGGCTTTGGCCATCATTTCTGGGTGATCAATGATGATGCGCTGATTGGGAAGCTGGAAAAGCTTTTTGCGGAGGTTCCCGGCTTTTATGTGGCTGACGGTCATCATCGCACTGCCGCAGCTGCCCTGGTTGGGAAAGAAAAGAAAGAACAGAACCCTTCCCATACCGGTGATGAGCCCTACAACTTTTTTATGGCAGTCCTGTTTCCCGATAATCAGCTAAGCATCATCGATTATAACCGGGTAGTAAAAGACCTTAATGGTATGAGTAGCAAGGCCTTCCTGGAGAGACTCCGGAAAGACTTTGATGTGGAAAAGAAAGGGAAGGAACCCTATAAGCCCGATGACCTTCATATCATGAGTATGTACCTCGACGGTGAATGGTACAAGCTGAAAGCAAAGCCTCATACCTATGATGATAATGACCCCATAGGCGTGCTTGATGTTACCATACTTTCTTCGACTGTGCTGGACCCCATTTTGGGAATTAAAAACCTGCGCACCGATAAGCGAATAGATTTTGTCGGAGGGATTCGTGGGCTGAAAGAACTGGAACGCCGCGTTGATAGCGGTGAAATGAAGCTAGCTTTTGCGCTGTACCCGGTAACCATGAAGCAATTAATGGATATTGCCGACACCGGGAATATCATGCCGCCTAAAACCACCTGGTTCGAACCAAAATTGCGTAGTGGCCTGGTAGTAAATGTTCTTGATTAAATGTTGTCCTGGAAGAAACGTATTTTCTCGTAATATTTTCTTAGATTTTTTGAATTTCATGAAATTTATTATCTTTGCAGGCCAAAAATAAGTGATTCAACAAAAGTAATAGCCGTTTACCGAAAAGGCCACGGCGGTTCAACATCTAAAACAAACGTTCTGATGAAGAAAGATATCCATCCAAAAAACTATCGCTTTGTCGTTTTTAAAGACATGTCAAACGACTATAGCTTTTTGACGCGGTCAACAGCCACCAGTAAAGAAACCATCAAATGGGAAGACGGTAACGAGTATCCCCTGGTGAAACTGGAGATCTCTCACACGTCTCATCCTTTTTATACCGGTAAGCAACAGCTTGTTGATACTGCAGGAAGGGTGGATAAGTTCAGGTCGAAGTATAAGAAACACCTGGATAAAAAGAAGTAGACCGTTTCGTTTTCAGTATTTTACAAAAGCCCTTTAGCGAGGGCTTTTTTGTTGACATACAGAAAGACAAAGTCCCGCTTAAAACCAATTATTGTAAGCGGGACTTTTTTGCCTATAGAAACAATTTCTTCTTTTATCCCTATTCCTGATCGTGTGAAATTTGTTCCAGTGTTTTCCCTTTGGTTTCGGTTACAAATTTTCTTACGAAGAAGAAAGCCAAAATGCCAAACGCCGCATAAATACCATAAGAAAAGCCCAGTCCGATGTAGGTTAGTAAAATGGGGAAGGTAATGGTGATCAGGAAATTTGACAACCATTGGACGAGTCCGGCCAGGGATAGCGCCGCACCTCTGAATTTGTTTGAAAACATTTCACCCAGCATGACCCACATGATAGGTCCCCAGGTGAACGCAAAAAAGGCGATGTACGCATTGGCTGCAAGCAACGCCAGAATGCCACTGGTTCCGCCCATTTCAATGCCCTGAGCTGCATCTTCCGCACCAAGGGCAAAGACAATAGCCAGCAAAGCCAGCATGACGGCCTGCCCAATGGCGCCAGTCATCAGAAGTGGTTTACGGCCCACTTTCTCGACCAGATAAATGGCCAAAAAGGTGAAAGCAATATTCACACTACCGGATATTACATTTGTCAGAAGCGCATCCGCTTCTGTAAAACCGGCAGCCTGCCATAACACTGAACCATAATAGAACACCACATTGATACCGGTAAATTGCTGCAGGGCAGCGATCCCGATACCTACCCATACTATAGGATGAACTTTTTTTGTTTTTTGATTGATTATATCCGATAAACGTGGCTTGCGTTCTCTTAAAACGGTTGTTTTAATTTCTTCTACCTGTCTTTTGGCTATTTCAAAGTTGGTAATACTGGCAAGCACTTTGGTGGCTTTGTCGGGCTTGTTGTCAGCCACCAGGTAGCGTGGTGATTCGGGGATAAACCATAGACAGGAGAAAAACACAAATGCGGGGATGAGTTCCATCCAGAACATCCATCGCCAGGTGCCAAATCCCCACCAAAGCGTTTCAGAAGCGCCACCGGAGATGAGTGCAAGGTTATAGTTGCTGAAAAAAGCTGTAAACAGGCCAATGACTATCGCCAGTTGCTGTAATGAAATCAGGCGCCCTCTTATGTTTGCCGGGGCAATTTCGCCTATGTAAGCCGGTGAAATAACACTGGCAGCACCTACAGCCAACCCACCCAATATCCGAAAAAACACAAATTGCGTGGAATTATCTGCAATCCCCGACCCCCATGCGCTTATGATAAAAGCAGTTGCGGTGACAAGCAGTACATATTTGCGGCCAAATTTATCGGTAAGGCTGCCGGCAAAAAAGGCTCCTGCCGCACACCCCAATAACATGGAAGCCACATTAAAGCCTGTTGCGACAGCATCAGAATCAAATGATTCCTGCAAGGCATTAACAGCGCCATTGATCACGCCACTGTCAAATCCAAACAAGAAACCACCTAAGGCTGCTACTATTGAGAGGAGTAATACACGTCCCACATTACTTTCACGTTCTAAAGAATTATCTGAACCTTCCATTGCGTGTGTGTTTTTGAGGATGACGATACAACATTTATTTTAAAAATGTAAAGATAAGATTATTTATTTTTTGTAAAAATACAGATAAAAAGCTTGATGTTTTTTTTCATATTACTTTTGAGAAATGATTATTTGGTAATGTAAGCCACATCCTTCCATAAAAATGTATGTTTATTGGTCTAATATAAAGTTTGTTGTATATTTATTTATATGAAACACTATCGCAAACTATCAAAAGAGGAGCAAAAGCAGCTGCAAAAGCAGGGTTGTACCTCCGACAACTGGGACGAAATACATGTTGATCCTTCTTTTCGTCCCGACAATATTATCACCTGTTGTTTTTCCGGAACCAATTATTTGGGTTTGTATACAGATGCTGTTGAATATCCGGGGGGAGTAAAAAAAACGGCCGGGCTTTATAATGCCCATTTTCATAACTGCGTTATCGGGGATCAGGTTGTCATCAGTAATGTCATGAATTATGTGGCGAATTATCGTATCAGCAACCATGTGGTCGTCGAAAATGTTGATCTGATCATGTTGGATGGGGCTACGGCCTTTGGAAATGGTACGATGGTGAATGTGCTGGATGAAACAGGTGGTCGCCGGCTGATGATTTATGACAGGTTATCTGCCCATCTGGCGTACATCATGGTACTCTACCGGCACCGGAAACATTTGCTGCCATCCATTGAGCGAATGATCAATGACTATGTTGCTAAGAATACTTCCGAACAAGGGTTCATCGGAGCCCATACATGGATTATGAATTCCGGACGGATAATCAATGTCCGGATTGGTGAACAAGCCCGGATAAATGGGGCTTCTCGTTTATATGAAGGCAGCATTAACAGCCACATCTCTGATCCGGTGAAAATTGGTGACAATGTGGTTGCCGATCATTTTATTATCTCCTCCGGATCGGAGGTGTCCAGCCATACCATCATTGACAATTGTTTTATTGGTCAGGGTTGCCGGCTTCTTAAGCATTATTCAGCAACCCATTCTGTTTTCTTTGCCAACGCTGAAGGTTTTGGCGGGGAAGCATGTTCAATATTTGCAGGTCCTTTCACGATCACCCATCATAAGTCTACTTTGTTGATCGGCGGGATGTTTTCTTTTGCGAATGCCGGCAGTGGCTCCAATCAAAGCAATCACATGTACAAATTAGGCCCTGTGCATCATGGGTTGGTTGAGAGAGGCTCCAGGACAACAAGCGAATCTTACCTGTTATGGCCAGCCAAAATCGGTGCCTTTACCCTTATTATGGGACACCATTACACTAATCCGGATACTTCCCGCATGCCTTTTTCCTATTTGATCAAAAACAAAGAAAGAGCATGGCTTGTTCCGGCGGTTAACCTGCGGAGTGTCGGTACCATACGTGATACCATGAAATGGCTTCGCCGCGATAAAAGGAAGGATCCTGATAAGCTTGACTGTATCAATTACAAACTGTTAACCCCCTTTACCGCAGAACGAATACTGCAGGGGAAAGATATTTTGGAGAACCTCGCAAACAAAGGTGAAATGAAAGATGACCACACGTGGAACGCTTTATATATCTCACAAAAGGCATTGGTGCGTGGTATACAGTTATATTCGATGGCGATTGTCAAATTCCTGGGTAATTGCCTTATCTCAAGAATTGAATTATATAAACCGACGAACCGCCCGGAACTTATAGCCTGCCTTACCCCAAAAACTGCCAAAGGGAAAGGTTCCTGGGTTGACCTTGCCGGATTGATCGCCCCTAAAAATGAAATTGAACACTTGCTGGATCAGTTGGAATCGGCTGAAATAAACAGGCTGGAAGAGACAGAGATGTTTTTCAGAAGCCTTCATGATCATTATAATGACTACGAATGGACATGGGCGGCTGATAGCCTCGAAAGGTATATGCAAAAGGCTATTCATGAAATGAGCCCGGAAGATCTGATTTCTTTTATTGAAAAATGGAAAGAAAGTGTGATTGGCCTGGACGAGCAGCTTTATGAAGATGCCCAAAAAGAGTTTCGGGAAAGTGCCATGACGGTTTTTGGACCTGACGGCGAACGGCAAACAAAAGAAGATGATTTTAAAGCAGTGCGTGGCACCCTTGAAGAAAACCAGTTCGTTCAGGTGATTCAGGATCACATTCGCAGAAAGAGCGATCTGGCTGACATAGCCATTAAAAGCTTAAAAGCATTATAATCCAGGCCGGGATAGGCCACAACATATCTGCAATCATATAGACTTTTCACCAATACTTCCTAAATATATTGGCACGTTGGTTGCAATATTATTTAGATATTTGAACAATGAATCAACGCGTTTTACTATTTTTATCATAATACTGTGTAAAACAGCCCTTAGCCTGCTATTTTGGCTGCCATATTCCAATAGCAGACTGGCGATGTGGCTGTTTTTACTGACAACACAAATGACAAAATGACATATAAATTATACTATGAGTGACTTATTTGAGAATGATTTTTTGATTTCGAAAGAAGGACTGGATGCGGACAGTGAATTTATTCCCCTGCTCTCGTCAGAGGAAGAGCAGCGGATGGCTGAAGAAGAGATCCCTGAAGAACTGGCTATCCTGCCACTGAAAAACACCGTCCTGTTTCCCGGTGTGGTGATTCCCATTACGGTTAGTCGTGATAAATCGATAAAGCTTGTGCGTGAAGTTTATGATGATTCACGCATCGTGGGCGTGGTTTCGCAAAAAGATGCTGATATCGAAGATCCTTCTTTTGATGACCTGAATACCATTGGTACTGCTGCCCAGATCATGAAGATCCTGAAAATGCCCGACGGAAATACCACGGTTATCATTCAGGGCAAGAAGCGGATCGAAATAGAAGAGCTCACAAGCAGTGACCCCTACTTCATGGCCCGGGTGAAACCGTTTGAAACTGCCGATAAGCCCAGTGAGACAGAAGAGTTTAATGCCCTGATATCCACATTGAAGGATCTGGCCATTAAAATTGTAAAGCTTTCACCCAATGTACCCAGTGACTCTGCTTTTGCCTTAAAAAATATTGAAAGCCCGGTATTCCTTGTCAACTTTATTTCCTCCAACCTCAATATTGATGTCCAGGAAAAACAGAAGTTACTGGAGATACCGGATGTGGAGACCCGCGCCAATGTCGTCCTGGAACACCTCAACAAGGAGTTGCAGGTGGTGGAGCTGAAAAACCAGATCCACTCCAAAGTGAAGGTGGATATTGACAAACAACAACGCGACTATATTCTGGGTCAGCAACTGAAGACCATCCAGGAAGAGCTTGGCGGTAGTCCGCATGAGGAGAAGATTAATGAGCTTAAAGAGCGGGCCGGGCAGAAGAAATGGAGTGAACAGGTAAAAGATGTCTTTGAGAAAGAGCTCTCCCGCCTTCAGCGAATGAATCCGGCGGCCATGGAGTATACCGTGCACCTCAATTACCTGGAGACTTTGGTGGATCTTCCCTGGAATGAGTTTACCCCGGATAATTTTGACCTGAAAAAGGCACAACGAATCCTTGACCGCGATCATTACGGTTTGGAAGAAATCAAAGATCGCATTATTGAATACCTGGCAGTACTCAAGCTCAAAGGCGACATGAAGTCACCCATCCTCTGCTTTGTCGGGCCTCCCGGTGTAGGAAAGACATCGCTGGGCAAATCCATTGCCAGTGCCCTTGGCCGGAAATATATGCGCATGTCACTGGGTGGTTTGCGCGATGAAGCTGAAATACGCGGACATCGTAAGACCTATGTCGGTGCTATGCCTGGCCGGATCGTTCAGAATCTGAAAAAAGCCGAATCATCCAATCCGGTTTTTGTGTTGGATGAAGTTGACAAGGTCGGCTATAAAAACTTTTCCGGCGATCCCTCCTCTGCGTTATTGGAGGTGCTGGATCCAGAACAGAACAGCACCTTTTATGACAACTACCTGGAGGTGGAATATGACCTCTCGAACATCATGTTTATTGCTACCGCCAATACGGTATCAGGCATTCAGCCTGCCTTGCGTGACCGTATGGAGATCATTGACCTGAGTGGGTATATTGTCGAAGAGAAACAGGAGATCGCCCGTCGTCACCTGATCCCCAAACAGCTGGAAGCCCACGGCGTAAAGAAAAGCCAGTTGCGGTTTACCAGGAAGGTGTTGGAAAGGATCATTCAGGATTATACCAGGGAGTCAGGCGTCAGAAGCCTGGAGAAGGTGCTGGCAAAAATCATCCGTGCCCGCGCCAGGGATATTGTAATGGGTAATGAGAAACAACCCTCGTTGAAAGTCGATGAGCTTGGCAAAATCCTGGGACCGGCGAAATACACCCGTGAACAAACGTTGCTCAAAGATATGTCCGGTGTTATGACCGGACTGGCCTGGACACCCACCGGCGGAGAAGTTCTGTTTGTGGAAGTCAGTCTGAGCAGGGGTAAAGGCAATCTGAGCCTTACCGGTAACCTGGGCGATGTGATGAAGGAGTCGGCTACCCTGGCTTTTGAATACCTGAAAGCACATGCCGAAGCCCTGGGTGTTGATCCTGAAGTGTTTCACAAATACCATGTACACATGCACGTACCGGAAGGTGCCACACCTAAGGATGGTCCCTCGGCCGGCGTGACCATGTTTGCTGCGCTGGCTTCGGCCTTTACAGGCAGGAAGGTGCGACCTGCTGTTGCCATGACAGGTGAGGTGACACTCCGCGGAAAGGTTCTGCCGGTCGGGGGTATAAAAGAAAAACTTCTGGCAGCCAAACGTGCCGGTATTACGCGCATCATCCTGTCAAAAGAAAACCGAAAAAACGTGGAAGAGATCAACCCGTTGTATTTGAAAGGCGTTGAATTTTCTTACATCTCAGAGATGATAGAGGTAGTAGATCTGAGTATGTATAAAGAGAAATCCAAAAAACCGCAACAGCCTTCTTTGTCTTAATCTGCTCAAAGGCTGTTTTTTAGTTTTTTATTTTCTAAAAAAAATGTTACCTTTGCACTCCCGTTTTCGGGCCAGTAAACCTATTGTTTAACCCGGCTCCCCGGAAAACCCTTTGTGCCACAAAATATATCTCAAAATATATTTTGTATACAAATCCCCGGGCAGCCACAGATAAGAATTAGTGAATGTCAGAAGAAGAAAAAAATTCCGGTGCGTCGGAACAAAAACCGGTTGTTAAAACCACAGATCAGGCTTCTGAACCAAAAGCCAACACCGAAGAGGTCAAGATTGAGGATCCTCAGAACCCTATTGCCGGCGAGGATATGCCGGTAGCAGAAGATACCACTGCTCAGGAGCAGGCCCCCGGTGATTTTGACTGGGATGCTATCGACCAGAAGCAGGATGACTATTCTGCGGAAGAGCGTAAGCGTTTGGAAAACATGTACGAAGACACCCTGAAGTCAATCGGCGAAGGTGAAGTGATCGACGGCGTGGTGGTTTCCAAAAACTCACGTGAGGTGGTCGTCAATATTGGCTTTAAATCAGACGGTGTTATTCCGGCCTCGGAAATACGCTATAACCCCGACCTGAAAGTCGGCGATACCATTGAGGTATATGTCGAAAGTCAGGAGGATAGCACTGGCCAGTTGGTGCTTTCCCACAAAAAGGCGCGTACGCTGCGTTCCTGGGAGCGTATCAATCAGGCTAAAGAAAATGATGAAGTTATTCAGGGCCACGTCAAGTGCCGCACCAAAGGCGGACTTATCGTGGATGTCTTCGGTATCGAAGCATTCCTGCCAGGCTCACAAATTGATGTCAAACCAATTCGTGATTATGACATCTATGTGGGCAAAACCATGGATTTTAAAGTGGTTAAAATCAATCATGAATACAAAAACGTGGTGGTTTCTCACAAAGCCCTCATCGAAGCAGAACTTGAAATCCAGAAAGCCGAAATCATTGCCAAACTCGAAAAAGGACAGATTCTCGAAGGCAGCGTGAAAAACATTACCTCGTATGGCGTGTTTGTCGACCTCGGAGGCGTGGATGGATTGATTCATATTACAGACCTCTCCTGGGGCCGTATTAATCATCCGGAAGAGATCGTTGAACTGGATCAGAAGATCAATGTGGTTATTCTCGACTTTGACGAGAACAAGAAACGCATTGCACTCGGCCTGAAACAGCTTACGCCCCATCCATGGGATTCCCTTGACCCCAACCTCAAAGTGGGCGACAAGGTCAAAGGCAAGGTTGTGGTGATTGCCGATTATGGTGCATTTATTGAGATCGCACCCGGTGTGGAAGGTCTAATCCATGTTTCTGAGATGTCATGGTCACAGCACCTGCGTACCGCACAGGACTTCCTGAAGGTTGGTGATGAGGTGGAAGCCGTTATCCTAACCCTCGACAGGGAGGAACGGAAAATGTCACTCGGCATCAAACAACTGATCCCCGATCCATGGGAGAACATCCATGAGAAGTATCCCGTCGGTACAAAAACCACAGCTACAGTCAGGAACTTTACCAACTTTGGAATCTTTGTTGAGCTGGAAGAAGGTGTAGATGGCCTGATTCACATCAGCGACCTTTCCTGGAGCAAGAAAATCAAGCACCCTGCAGAGTTTACCCAGATCGGTGAAAGCATCGAGGTGGTTGTGCTGGATGTCGACAAGGAAAACCGCAGATTGAGCCTTGGACACAAACAACTGGAGGAAAATCCGTGGGATGTATTTGAAACCGTGTTTACCGTTGATTCTCTACATCAGGGTACCATCGTAGGTACCTCTGATAAAGGTGTTATTGTAGCCCTGCCTTATGGTGTGGAAGGCTTTGCACCAACCCGCCATATTGTGAAGGAGGACGGCACCACTGCCAAAATGGATGAAACCTTAGACTTTAAAGTTATTGAGTTTAATAAGGAAAGCAAAAAGATTGTTGTTTCCCATACCCGGGTTTACCAGGATGAGCGTCATGCAGAGAAAGCCAGTGAAACAGCTGAAAAGAAATCAAAGGAGAAGACGACCAAGAAAACGGTGAAACAGATGAAGGAGAATCTGGAAAAAACAACCCTTGGCGATATCGATGCGTTGGCTAACCTGAAATCTGAGATCGAAGAGACAGAGAAGACCTCCCGGTCAACCAAAAAGGCTGCAGCCAAAAAACCGGAAGCTGAAGAAAAGGCGGTTAAAGCCACTAAAAAAGAGGAAGAGCAGGAGCAGCCTTCTGAAGATAAGAAGGAGACCAAAGCCGCTAAAAAAGAGGAAGAGCAGGAGCAGCCTTCTGAAGATAAGAAGGAGACC
>JAWLDT010000001.1:75595-105825 GCA_041686485.1 Bacteroidales bacterium
GAGGAAGAGCAGGAGCAGCCTTCTGAAGATAAGAAGGAGACCAAAGCCGCTAAAAAAGAGGAAGAGCAGGAGCAGCCTTCTGAAGATAAGAAGGAGACCAAAGCCGCTAAAAAAGAGGAAGAGCAGGAGCAGCCTTCTGAAGATAAGAAGGAGACCGCAAAAGAGGAGGAAACAACTGAGGCTTCCACTAAAGAGGCTGAAACACCGGCATCTGAAGAAGCACCTGCTGAACAGGAAAAAACGGATCAGGATGTAACCGGGGAACCCGGGAAGACCCCAAAAGCCAAAGCTGGCAAAGGTGAAGCCGCAAAAGAAGGTGAAGCCGCAGAAAAGAAAACAGCTGAAAAGGCAGAGGAAGCTGAAGAGGAAGTTGAAGAGAAGCCTAAGAAAACCAAGGCTAAAGCATCCAGTGCAAAAACAACCAAGTCGACAGCCAAATCTACCAAGAAAAAGGATGAGGAAGAAGAGGAAGCTGCCGGCGAAACAAAGAAAAGCACTACCGCAAAAAAATCAACAAAGTCGGCTTCCACGAAGAAGAAGAAGACTGAAGAAAAGAAGGAGGAAGAAAGCAAGGAGGCTGGCAGCGAAGAGGCTGATGTGAAAAAGGGAGCCAAAGCCAAAACCAAAAAAGAGGCTGATGATACCGGAGAATAAGACGAATAATCCGGTTTCTCACTGGTGTTAGATTGAAAGGGTAGCCGCAGGACGGCTACCCTTTTTTCGTCCTCACCTGGCCTTAAGGCTGTGAAAAAGAACGTCTGCCGGATGCATGGCTTTACGGCCGGTGCCGTCCAGGATCTGCTGCCGGCAGCTGGTTCCTGAGGCCACAATGAGTGCCTCTTTTTCTGCTTTACGAATAGCCGGGAATAGCGACAATTCGCCGATTTGCATACTTATTTCATAATGGTTTTTTTCATAACCAAAAGCACCGGCCATACCACAACATCCGCATTCTATTTTTTCAACGCTGGCATTCTCCAACATAGACAGCATTTGCACGGCATGATCCGTTGATGAAAGTGCCTTCTGATAACAGTGGCTGTGCAGGTATATTTTCTGATGACCGCCATTGAAGACGGTGGTGTCTATCCGGTTATCTGCATGTGCAGCGGACAGAAATTCTTCCACCGTAAAACTGTTTTTCGCAAGTTTTTGGGCTTGCTCCTGCAACTCATCTGAGACAATATCCGGGTATTCATCACGGAAAGTTAAAATGGCTGAAGGTTCAATGCCGATAAGTGGCCGGTTACCGTTTATATGGGATGACAGTGACCTGACATTGGTGTTGGCTATTTTTGCCGCTTTCTTAAGCAGTCCTTTGGAGAAACAGGCCCGGCCACTTTCTGAGTGTTTGGGCATTTCAATGCGGTATCCCAGGCGATGCAACAGGAGTATAGTATTAATCCCTGTTTGTGTGTCATTGTAATTGGTAAATTCATCACAAAACAGGATGACGGTATGATCCGGATCTTTGCCATCATTCAGTTCTGGCAGGTTCGTTCTTGCCCATCGCCTGAGGCTTTGTTTCTGCAATAGCGGGAGGTCCCTGTTCTTTGTGAAGCCCAGGGTTGTTTTGATCAGAGAAGCGGTTATGCTGTTTCTGGCAAAAAAGTTATACACGGGCGGAAACAGGCTACCCAGCCGGTTGAGCCGTGCATAAGCTCCGATGACGCTTGCCCGGAATGGTGTCCCGTTGGTATCATAGTATTGTTGTAAGGTTTCCCCCTTGTATTTTCCCATGTCGACGCTGGATGGGCATTCGGCTTTACATCCTTTGCATGACAGGCACAGGTCAAGAACCTGTAAAAGCTCGGGATGGTTAAAGGGGTTTTTTTTGTCAGAATGGGTGATCATTTCCCGAAGGAGGTTGGCACGTCCGCGGGTGCTGTCTGTTTCATTCAGTGTGGCATGATAAGATGGGCACATAACGCCGCCGGATTCGGGTGATTTGCGGCAGTCGCCGGATCCGTTGCATTGCTCCACCGCCCGTAAAAAGCCCCTGGTGTGGCTAAAATCAAAATAGGTGTTGCACATTTTTTCTGCTACGTCAGGCTCATAGCGTAATGCGGTTTTGATGGAACGGGCATCGGTAATTTTTCCGGGGTTCATGATGTTCATAGGATCCCAGGTGGCTTTAACCTGTTTCAACATATCCACATTTTTCTGCCCAAGGAATGCTGGCAGGAATGGCGCTCTTAACCTTCCATCACCATGTTCGCCACTCAGTGAGCCCCTGTATTTCTTAACCAGGCGGGCAGTTCCTTTGGCGACCTTCTCAAATCGCTCTACATCATGTGAGTCTTTCAAGTTGAGAACAGGTCGCATGTGCAACTCCCCGCTGCCTATGTGGGCGAAAAAAACACGACGGAGGTTCAGCTGGTCAAGGAGTTGCCTGACCTCGGTGATAAAGTCCGGGAGGGCCTCCACGTGAACAGCCGTATCTTCAATGACCGCCACCGGTTTGGCATCGCCGGGCATATTCGACAGGACACCGAGACCTGCCTTTCGCAATGCCCATACTTTGTTGATATCATCCCCGGTAATCAACGGAAAATGATAACCCAGGTTTTTTTCACGCAATTGGGCTTCCATGTCCCCCGCCCGCTGTCTGATCTCTTCCCCTGACGCTCCGGTAAATTCTACAACCAGAATGGCCCCCGGGTCACCTTTGATAAAAAAACGGTTTTGCGACTGGGAGATATTGTTTTCGGTGCATTTCAAGATGTGACCGTCGATCAGCTCCACCGCCGCAGGCTTGTATTTCAGTGCAATGATGTTCGCCTGGAGGGTTTCGTCCAGGTCGTTTAGATGAACACACACCAGGGCTTTTTCTGCCGGAGGCAGTGGCACCAGGTTTAACTTTATCTCCTCATACAGGGCAAGTGTGCCCTCTGCACCACATAGAAGTTTGCAAAAATTAAACGGCTCATCTCCGCCAAATACGTCGGCATGAAGCAGCAAATCGATTGCATATCCTGTATTCCTTCTGTTGATACGGGGGTCGGGAAAATGTGTTTTTATCTCTTTTTGATTCTGCGGCTCCGACAGCATCTCGTAGAGTTGACGGTATATTTTATTTTCCAGCCTGTCGCCTTTACATTTATCTTGAAAAGTCTCTTTGTCTGTTGGACCAAAATGAACGGTAGTCCCATCCGTCAGAATGGCTTTGATTTCCAGTGTGTGATCGCGGGTACTGCCATAGATCAGTGAATGTGAGCCACAGGCGTTGTTGGCCACCATGCCGCCGATCATACAACGGTTACTGGTAGAGGTCTCCGGGCCAAAGAACAGGCCATGAGGTGCCAGATAGCGGTTAAGGTCATCGAGGATAACCCCCGGTTGTACCCTGACCCACCGTTCTTCCGTATTCAGCTCCAGGATCTTGTTCATGTACCGGGAAAAGTCAACCACCAACCCTTTACCCACTACTTGTCCGGCCAGTGAAGTACCTGCCGCGCGGGGTATCAATGGTATATGATTTTCATTACAGAAGGATATGATTTTTTTCATGTCTTCCGGGCCGGCCGGCCGGCATACTCCGGAAGGTACTTCGCGAAAGACGGAGGCATCTGTCGCATACAACAGCCGCCATGTCTTGTCCTCAAAAAAATCACCGGTCAATTGCCGTTTCAATGATTCGAAATCTGTTTTCATAGTTGTTGGTTATTTGATTATTCTGTCCCCCTGCCGGTTAATCCTGACAGGTGGAACATTGCCTGTACCGGATTATGGTCTGCATGTTTAAAATCCAATTGAATGCCATGCACTTCCAGGGGTTCGATATTTGGAGAAGCGATAAAAAAGTCGATCAGCGTCGTGGGCGTGGTGTCAGGGCTGTAAGGGCTCTGCAAACGCCGGTTTGTTGGTGTTCTTGAATCATAAATAAAATGCCAGCCGGCCAGGAAGTCGTCCGGGATGTACATCAGGTTTTCAGAATCAAACATATTGTTGCTGAATGCAGGTTCAAATCCGGGTGGACATTGGTTGTAATCCCCGCCCGCGATCACATAATTTCCTTTGTTGTATTCATTGGTTAAGATCTCTTTCAGGAAAGCCATTTCCTTTTTCCGTAGTTGTCCATCATCGAAGGCAGAGTTATGGGTGTTGATGATCACCAGTTCTTTGCCTCCGCTGACCGGGTGCCTGCTCAGCAGGAAGCAGCGCTGCAGGTGAAACAGTTTCCCGGGCCATCGATAGCTGCCCGGATAACTGTAACGTTTAACTACTTCGGGCCGGTGACGGGAAGATGTCATCAAACCCGATTCTACCCGGCCCATAGGCGCATACCAGGGAAGTGGCACAAAGCGGACATCATAGTTCTTTCCAAAGGCATGGTTCGCATCCGGCAGGAGCGCAGCCAGCTGGTCTTCCATGCTGATATAATAGGAACGCCGTGAGCTACGATCAACTTCCTGAAAAAGGAAAACGTCTGTATCATCAAGCCCGCCGATAAGGTTGAGAATGGAATCCAGGTTTTCCTGTGTCCTGGCTTTGCTGGTTCGAACCTGTCTGCCGCCATCATAAAAAAAGTCCATATCATCTCCCAGACCTGCATAACCAAGGTTCCAGGTCAGCATGGTGAGGGTGTCTCCGGTGTGCAGCATATCAGGTTGGGATGTTTCGAATTGCGTTTCCTTTAGATCGGGATTGTACCAGGTTATTTGGGCATGCAGCAAGAAAAACAACAAAGCAATAACCAGCATGACCAGGGTTATCAGCAGTATCTTAAGCACTTTTTGCATAGAGAGTCTGGATTGCTTAGCCAAAGTTAGTATTTTTTTTGCGGAAGGGTTGATGATAAGTTGTAACCACTGTTTGATGTTATGTATCTTTGTACTTTAGTCGCTTGAAAAACATAGAAACAAAAAGACCTGCCATGATCGTTGCAGAGAACATTTATAAGTCATATGGTGACCTTGAGGTATTGAAAGGGATCAACCTGGAGATAAAAAAGGGGGAGATTGTTTCTATCGTTGGGGCTTCCGGAGCTGGTAAAACCACCCTGCTGCATATTCTCGGCACCCTGGATCAGTATGACAAAGGACGTGTTGTCATTGACGGGACCAACACCCGTGAACTGGGTGACCGGCAGCTGTCTGCATTTCGAAACCGGCACATTGGGTTTGTGTTTCAGTTTCATCATCTGTTGCCTGAGTTTACCGCGTTGGAAAATGTCTGTATTCCTGCTTTCATTGCCGGTACCGGACGGAAAGAAGCCGAGGCCCGTGGCCTGGAGTTGCTGGCTATCCTGGGCCTTGCCGAACGTATGGACCATAAACCGTCAGCCCTGAGTGGGGGAGAGCAGCAACGCGTGGCAGTGGCAAGGGCATTGATTAATGATCCGGTGGTGGTGCTGGCCGATGAACCCAGCGGGAACCTCGACTCTGCAGCGTCCGGAGAGTTACACCAGCTGTTTTTTACCCTGCGCGATAAAATGGACCAGACCTTTGTGATTGCCACCCATAACGATGCACTGGCTGATATGGCTGACAGGAAGCTCAGCATTTTTGACGGGATCATTCCTTAAGCATGTCCTGAAGCTCATTTTCGCTAATAACGGGAATATTCAGGGTTTCCGCTTTTTTCCGCTTTTCCGGACCCATGTTGTCACCAGCTACCAAATAATCTGTTTTGGAGGATACGCTGCTTTTCACTTCACCCCCGTTGTCTTCAATCATTTTTTTGATCTCATCACGTGAAAATTGATGAAACACGCCTGACACAACAAATGATTTTCCATCAAGCGTCGTTTTCTGTGATGGTTCTTCCTCTGTTTGCATCTTTAAGCCGGCATCCTTTAAACGCTGAATGATCTGTTTGTTATCCGGGTTATCGAAAAAGTCGCGGATGCTGGCGGCCATGACCTCGCCTATCTCATCCACCGCCAGTAATTCCTCCCTGGAAGCATTCATCAGCCGGTCGATACTGCCAAAATGGCGCGCAAGCTTTTTGGCCATCGTTTCACCCAGATGCCGGATGCCCAGTGCATACAGTACACGTTCAAAAGGGACCTGTTTTGATGCTTCAATGGCCGCCAGGAGGTTTTGCGTTGTTTTTTCCCTGAAGCTGACTTTCCTCTCCTTGTGGGTCTCCGGGTCTTTGATCGTTTTTTCCAGACCAATAAGGTCCTTATAATGCAGGTCGTAAAGATCAGCAGGGTTTTGGATCTTGTTTTTGTTAATCAGCAGTTCCGTACGTCCTTCCCCGAGGCCGTCAATATTCATGGCCCGTCGACTGATAAAATGTGCGATCTTTCCACGTACCTGAGGCGGGCAGGCATGGCTGTTTGGACAAAAGTGGATGGCCTCTTCAGGGAGTTTTTGTAATTGACTGCCACATTCCGGGCAATGGGTGATAAAACGGAACTTCTCAGCCTTGTTTGACCGTTCTGTAACGTCAACACCCACGATCTTCGGAATGATATCGCCACCTTTTTCTACATAAACCATATCATCTTTATGAAGATCCAGCTCATCCATCTTGTCAGCATTATAGAGGGATGCTCTTTTTACGGTGGTACCGGCCAGGGTGACCGGTTCCAGAATGGCTACCGGGGTAACGGCACCGGTTCGACCGACCTGGTATTGCACATCTGATAGCCTGGTGATCGCTTGTTCTGCCTTAAACTTATAGGAGATAGCCCAGCGTGGAAATTTGCTGGTAAAACCCAGGGCCTGCTGTTGGGCAAAACTGTTCACTTTGATTACAACACCGTCAATATCGTAGGGCAGGTTTGCCCGCTCATGTTCAGCCGACTCTATATAACGGAAAACCGCGTCAATGTCCGGACATTTTTGGGTGTGTCCGGATACTTTAAAACCCCAGGATTGTATTGCCTGTAGACTTTCCCAATGCGTTTTAAATCCCGGATCTTCTCCGAGTACGCGGTAGATGAAACAATCGAGGTGCCTTTTGGCCACCAGGGCGGAATCCTGGAGCTTTAAGCTGCCTGCCGCCGCATTTCTGGGATTGGCAAACGGCGTATCACCTCTGTTGGCTTTTTCCTCGTTAAGCTTAAGAAAACTCTTATGGGGCATATATATTTCACCGCGTACCTCGAAAAACGCCGGAAGGCCTTCCTGGTCGAGTGACAGGGGAATGCTTCCGATCGTTTTCACGTTGTTGGTAACATCGTCTCCCTGAACACCGTCGCCACGCGTGACAGCTCTTTGTAACAAACCATTCTCATAACTCAACCCTATGGCGACTCCGTCGAACTTCAGTTCGCACACATACTCGTAAGGTTCATCCAGGGCCTTCGACACGCGGTTATCAAATGCCTTTAGCTCCTCTATGTTATAAGTGTTACTGAGCGACAACATCGGATAGGTATGTGTTACCGTTGGGAAATACCGGGTAACCTGTCCACCCACACGCTGGCTGGGTGAATTGCTGTCGGATAGCTCGGGAAAAGATTTTTCAAGGGCTATGAGCTCTTCCATGAGCTTGTCATATTCATAATCGCTGATTGAAGGATCGGCCAGTACATAATACCGGTAATTATGTTTGTTGATAAGCTGTCGGAGTTGTTTGACGCGCTCTCTGGCTTCATTTAGTTTCATCTGTTTATAATTTTGTAAAAATTCCCAAATGTCGAAAGGTCTAAAACACTAAAAGGTAAGAAATTAAAGGTTCACGCTTCTCATTAATTACAGCATAAAAATAAAATAAATGCCGGTAAAAGGCCGGCATTTGTGTGGGATTTATTCAAAGGGATTACCCTGTCAGGCCCCACCGATTACTAAATGCAGGTTTTTGGTATTGATGAACATTACCGGAATTTGCTCAGGGTTATAAAGCACCCTTTCTTCTTCCCTGTTAAACGGGTTACAGGTCAGTTTATCCGGATCAGAAGAAATCATAATGGCATCGGCATTGTTTTCTTTTGCAAACTCAACCACTTGTCTGCAAAAGGAACCACGTGGTTTGGCACAATTGGAAGAGTAAGGAACGTTGTTATGCTCCAGAATCTCTACAACCTGTTTGAGATCGGCATTAAGCTTGCGGTCGGTATATTTGTCACCATAGTTGTCAACAAGCAGATCAAAATGAGAGCCGGCTGCCTGATGTAAGATTTTGGCCCATTTTACTTTCTGTTTTGAACCAAGTTGCAGGTCAAGCGGGTAAACGATCCGTTTGTAGCTAACATCGCCGGCCGGTTTCTGGACAACAACGACGGGTACCGAAGAACGTTTGATCAGCTTCAGGGCAAAACTGCCAGTAATGCATTGTAACCCTCTTTTCCCATGCGTTCCTAAAAAATGTAGCAAAACATCATTGTCACGTTCGGTTTCTGCGATGATGTTAAAAAGCTTGCCCTTCTTCACCAGTGGTATAGCATCTATTCCGTACTTCATCTGCATCTCGCTCGCAGTGGACTCAAGCTTTTCGTTGATATAACTTTCGGGTTTTTTCTCTTTCTTGAGCATCCTTTGGGTATACTTATCCGGAACATGCAGGATAAGCAGTTTGCTGTTTAGTACTCTCGCCATAACGGCAGCATTGTCTATGGCA
This sequence comes from Bacteroidales bacterium, assembly GCA_041686485.1. Lineage (GTDB taxonomy): Bacteria > Bacteroidota > Bacteroidia > Bacteroidales > UBA7960 > PUPG01. The sequence continues at coordinate 84,110 of JAWLDT010000001.1, forward strand.
TAGTCACTAATCTTTGTGAAGTCAGTTGTTACAAGAACGGGCTGATTGCCGGGGAAATCCATGTTGTCGTTTTTGAAAAAACATGATGAAATGATCGTTAAACTTGGACAATTTAGAAAAAAAACATGAAACACCAAACTTTTCCCGGAATATATCCCTGTTTGTCTCATCAAATTTGCAGAAGAAAAGAGGGGAAACCGCGTGCAGTGAATGCTTGTAAACGGTTACCGGAAGTTGAACTTACCGGAAAGGAACGCGATAGTAAATGCTATAATGTAGCATGAGGGATGTGGAGCCTCCGTTTTTTCCAAAACCACCGATAAAATAGGGCTCCATGTCTGGATCTGACGTTCCCGCGAGAAGCAGGCGCCCCCGCAGACTCCATCCCAAAAAAAGGTTTCGCCACAGTTCCGTTTTTAGTCCAATGCCCGCTTCAAGCCAATGAGCCCGGTATCGGTCAGACTCGATAGATGTTTCATAATCACCCCAGAAGGGATCGTGGATAAGTATATAAGGTGCACGTTGCTCCAGGGTGCCGTATCCATAGCGTCCTGATACAAAAATACCCTCCTGGGAGGAATGCCCGGGAGGTTTGAATATGTTGAAATCCACACCCGCGCGAATGAACCTGCCTTCAGTCTGGTAGGTATGACTCTGTTTTTCGACGTCTACAGTCAACATACCTGCTTCAACCACACCAAATATATATTCCTGCCATTCATAGTCAACAGATAGTTCTGCTGTCAGGGTTTCAGGTTCTACCAGTTTTCTGGCAAAACCTGACACATCGAAACCCAGCTTGACCGACGGGACGTACAGGGTATCGTTCCCGTCAGTTTCATCACCGGCTGCCAGCAAGGGACTAATCACTATCACCAGTGTCAGGAAGAAAAACTTCAAGGTGTTCATCAAAGGTGTTTGTTACGTAAGTATTTGATTCTGAAAGTGAAACAATATAATGTGTGGTATGGGTAATGTCTGTCAAATCAAAAAAAGTAGTGAATCCGCAATCTACCGACAAAAAAGTTGTTTCCCGCTCATAATGCAACAGGATGGTGTCTTTTGCATGAAAGAAATCCAGCACAAACCCGCATGAACCGGCAGACGGGTTGAGCGGTAGCTCTATGAGAGCTACGGAATACTCCGTTTCATAAATTGGCTGATCCGGCTTTTCCAGGGCATAGACACTAAGGGAGTCAACACCGCCCCATATCTCTTCTTCTTGTTGTCCTTCAAGGTAGAAACCAATTCGCAACTCATTGGCAGTCACATCTTCACACACCTCATTATCATCGCACGCGGTGAAGGTCAACAGCAGGCCGCAGAGAAGCAACAAAGATTTAAAGCGGAATAACGAACACATGTTTCGACAGGTTACATAAACATTTCCGATAATGATGCGGGCTATGACGACGGTCATGGATGTTACATTCCATACAGACAGTTTCCGTGTGATCATCATATGATTATTACAGGCATATTCTGGCTTCAACCGAATGATTGATACAAGCCGCAGGCAAAATTATGAAAAAAACCGGTATCAGTAAAAGATGAAATCGCCTGGTATATTGCCGGTATGTTGACTGTGTAATAAATTCCCTTCACTGTCATAGCGCAGCATTCTGCCTTGCTGCACATAATCGATGGCGTCAGATACATATAGTTCACCGTTTGACGGGTCTACCGAGAGTCCGTAGAAAAGCCGGCCCTCAGCAGGTATGATGACGTCAACTTCCGCTTTGCTATCATCTGTATGAAGACGATACACATCGCCACCAAGGAAGTAGAGGGTTTTGCCTTCCGGGCAAACAGTCAGACGGCTGTAATGGTTGTCGGCGTCAGGAAGTGGGTGCTCCGCCCGGATAGATAAGTCATGACCGTTTATTTGATAAAGCACCGGAGGAGTCTTAAACCAGGATTCACCGCCGGAGAGTACCCAAAGATCCCCATCGGCCGTTGTTGTCACCGATACCGGTCCCGGAGGCACATGTATGCTGTCGGTTAATTGATCCGTCTCCGGATCAATAACATACAATTGGTCCGATTCAACACCGGTGGCTACAATTCGTGAAGAAAGTTCCGCAATCGCTTCTGTCCAGCCATGAACGGATATGTGGCCGGTGACCTCCAGCGTTTGAAGGTCTAAGATATGTATGCGGCCGGCATATAAATCCGTAACATAGGCTTTGTTGTCATTAACGGGCACAAAATATCGCGGTGATGTCAGCCCTTCTATCGTTCCGATCCTTTCAAGGGTTTCGGGGTGTAGCACCTCAATGCGCCCCGAATTATTCACCACCATATAGGCTTTGTCGTTGTGGATCATCATCGACTGGAACACATCACCCAAAGCTTCACCATGCGTTTGCATAAAGAGGTCGGGATGCATGGTGTCGCCGGTCTTATCGTAATACCCAAGCGACGCATTATTCCATCCGAAATTGCCCTCATTGATAATAAAAACGCCTTCACCCTGAACAATCTCCGGAAAAGCTTCTGCCGGCCGGCTTTCATCTTCATCACAACCAGTAAATGGCAATAGAAGTACAAGGAATAGAATCAGTACAGGTGATGTTTTCATAATGCAATCAATATATATAGAAGGATAAACGTATCCGGTTATTGTTTCAAAAAGATGAACTTATTGCCATAAGACATGGTTCCCAGCCTCAGATGTATAATATGAATGCCTTCATTCAGCGGTATTTGATTCAGGTCAACATGAAGGTGTGCTCCTTTTTCGTTAACCTGCAGGGTGGCTGAATATTGTTGGTTTCCTTTCCTGTCAAAGATCCTGAGTTCCAGGTTGCCTGTTTCAGGCGCATAAATGCTGATGCGTCCGTTGCGGGTGGCCGGATTCGGGATTACCGTGGCTTTCAGCTTCTCTTCCTGATTGGCCGTGTTGATGACACCCACGCCGGTAAGGTCAAATCCACCGGTGGGGTAGGATGTTGGCCATGGACAGTTAATGACATTGCCATGACTGTCATGTCGGGCATAATCGGGCTGGATACTGCCAACAACATCTGTTATTTTTACATGGGTAACCCGGTTAATATCGAGTCCGGGCGTGTTTTTGAGGGTGTCCAGATCGAACGGAGTACCGTACAGCACCCTGTATTTTCCTGCCAGGTTGTGGATCTCTGTTGCTTCCACACTGCCGAAAGGACCGATTTGGGTGTCGGTCTGCGTTAATGAGGTGTTGGGGAAACGAAAAAAGTTTTCGCCATCGGAGCTTACAGCAACGAAGCCAGGCTCCAGGAAATAATCGTCAAAGGCGTTTTCAAAAACGGCGAAGTCCCAGCCCTGGCCATTGGCGATGGGGGTATCAAACGTCAGGATGACATGCCCCCCGTCGCCAAGGCTTAAGCTGCCCTGTGCTCCAGGTATTCCGGTCGTTTTTTCACAGCTGCCGGCGGAGACATAGCCGAGCTCCGGGTTGTCAATATTTACATAGCCCCTTTCCACTTCGCAACCGGTAGCCCAGCCAACAAACACAGTTGAGTCTTTGTGTATGGCTGTGGTTCCCTCCTGTCCGGCCGGGGGAGCAAACTGTCCCGACACTTTGGACGAACAGATCAGTAACCCCGCCATAATGAGAAAGGCGGTGCCAAAGTGCTTTAAAAGGATCTTATGATATAGATGGTACATAACCCGGAGATTAGCAAATTATTGTTTGATGATCCGCTGACTGCTGCGATATCCTTTTCCTTCAAATACAACTATATACATCCCGCTGCGAAGTCCCGACAGGTCAATCGTCTGGTGGTTGGAAGCCTCACCGGCATATACTTCCCTGCCATGTGCATCATACATGCGGACAAGCATGGTTTCTTTTTGCATGGCTTCGGAAACACTTACGGTTACCTCGTTCCGGAATGGGTTAGGGTATATGTTGGCTTTCCCCTCACGGCTAATACCCGAAACGGCTGTTGCATCATCCTCATCCTTCATAGTAATCCGGCCGATACAAACATAGGCAGGTGTATTCATACCATAATCTCCCATATCGGATGAGCTGAGGCGGATCTCAAGGCTGTCAACAGGTCCTGTTTCCTCCAGTGAAAGGGTTTCCCAGGTATCAACAATGTAGTTCTCCTCGTTGTCGTCAAAACGGTAGTCGGCAAGGTAAAACTCAACCGCCTGATCTTCTTTTGCTTCACCGTCCAGCCAACCTACAAGCGTAAGCATAAACCAGTCCGGCTCATCGCCATCTTCACCGCCGAACGGATCCGTAAAATCATCACCATCACGCATGGTAATGGCAGCATAGGTATTGTTGGTAACAACAATCTCCTTTAATATGTCACCGTCTTCGGAACCCTCCGGAATAAGAAAGATGCTGTTTTCAAACGTTACAGGGTCAGACACATAAGCAACAGCATAGTTTTCTTCACCATCATAGCTACCGCCGGTAAAAGCACTGTACTGGTTTGCATATCCCGGGGTTTCATTGTCTGTGATGTTGGACACTGCGAAACCGCTCCAGCTCTCATACTCATCGTTCCAATAATTTGGGAAAAAGATGTCCCCGCTGGTAAATCCGCCTGATCCGTCTGAGCCATTCCAGTAACTTTCCTCATCCAGGTCAAACCCTTCAAAATCCGCAACAGACTGTGAAAATACTGATGGAGCCGCAATCAGTCCAGCCATCAGGAATACAAGTGTTTTCTTTTGTAAAAAATTTGTAATCATGGTAAAACTTTTTTTCATGTAAAAATGTGTATTTTAATGTATGAATAATTGAGTTCAGGGTTATTTGGTTAGGGTCATTTTCAGGCCTGCCCTGTAATGTCTTAAAGGCATGGGGCGGCCGCTCATTACCTGGTATGACTCATTCCACAGGTTGATGACATTGGCGAAAGCACGCAATTTGTGCCCCTGGATAGTGGTATGCCACTGAATTCCAATGTCGCCGGTATGATAGGGGTTTAGCCAGGCTGTGTTGTCGCTGTTGGTGTACCTGCGTCCGGTGTACTGGTGATTAAAATGCAGGCTGAACCGCTGATATTCCAGATGCAGGTTATAGCCCAGGGAGTTTTTCGGTACATGGATCAATTGTTTCCCGGCGGATTGATCATTGGGGCTGGTGGCCATGGTGTTTTTTGCTATGACATGATCCCAGCGTGCCTGCCATTGAAGCTGTAGTGTTTGCATGTGTATGCTTCCCCGGATCCTGGCTTCAACACCATAGCTTCTTACAGCTGCCAGGTTTTCGGGGCGCCAGTACATACTCCCCTGCCGGGGAAGCCAGACGATCTGGTTGCTGATCTTCTTGTGAAAGCCGGTAAGGGAAACCTTTTCCAGAGCGGCAGAAAAAGGGTGACGTTGCCGGGAGGGAATATTTTCTTCCGGGTTTTTAAAGGTTAATCCAACGTCCTGGCTCCATCCTTGTTCCGGTTTCAGGTCTGGGTTGCCACCCGGGCTCCAGTATTTATCATTCATCGTAGGTAAGCGGTAGTTTTTGCCGGCGTTGGCTTTGACAAGCATATGAGATCCGGCCTGCCATGACAGGCCAAAGGAAGGGGCAAATGGTACGCTTGTTTCTTCCGTGAAGGCCTGGCGTCCGCTAGCCGTGAACTGGAGCCTGTCAGATATTGCATCCCACCGGAGTAACCCAAAAAATGCCAGATTCTTATCTTCTTTATTTTCCTGGTATTTATCTGCTGTGGCCCTGACCCACCTGGCATTGATGCCGCCTTTGACCAACAGGGACGGAAGTGGGTTTAATAACATACCTGCTTCCTGAATCAGGCTCTTTGATCCTGACAGGCTTTCTTTATTCAGGCTGTCACGATATAGTAAAGATTGATCAAAATATCCGCCACGCCAACGGAAAACACCCGGACTCAGGCTTGCCTGCCACTCACCGGTGATCCGAAGGGCACCATCCTCCTGGTAGGCCCCTGTGTGGTTCTGGAGCATGGTAGGGGGTATATTACGGTTGTTTTGCTGCCACCACCAGCGGATATCCAGTTTATGTCTCTCATTCAGGGCAATATGCGTTTCATGAAGCAGGCCCCGCTTCCCGGCAGAAGCATGTTCCTGGGTTAGCACGGGGTTACCAGCCATGGCGGTATTTTTGTAATCGTATCTGTTGGATGAGTTGCTGTTAAACATCCTTACCCTGGTTGATACAGCCCGTTTTCCCCATGAGAGCCTGACATGTTGTGCCAGCTCACCGAGGCTGCCACCCGAAAAACCTGCCGACATGTTGAAGCCTTCCTGTGGACCGAGCTGGTTATCCAGGTGTATAGCGCCCCCCATACTACCACTGCCCCACAAGGCAGTGCTGCCACCATACTGAACACCTGCCTCATCGGCAAAAAATGCCGGGAAGAGCGCCAGGTCTGCCTGACCATTCATCGGGCTTTCCAGCTTAAAACCGTTCCACAGAAGGGATGTCTGTCCGGCTGTCCCACCCCTCAAAGAACTTGTAGCAAGGATTCCCGGACCATAATTCTTCACAAAGACACCGGAATGACGGGAAAGGATGAAATCAATTCCCTGATCGTACTGTCCCTGCAATACGTTGGTGTCAAGCCTGTGTACTGTATAACCCGAACCGAACGTACTGAACCGTTGCGCACTAACCTCTATCTGGTCAAGCGTGATCAGGGTGTCAGGCTCTTCCTCATTGCCTTTGTTACCATAGACAAACAATGGCAACAAGCATATGAAAAACATATACCAGCGATGCATAATTATAAGTTTTACCGGGTTAAACCGGTGTTTTCAGCAAAAAGATATGGTCTATTGTAACCGGAAAAAGAAATGAAATGGAGAATTGGGTGCTAAGCAATGTCTCTTCGCTTTTTTCCCGAAAGCTACAAATAGATACAATACAGGCAGGTCTTCTGACTTGCTCCATGTTTATCGCCTTCCCACCTTCAAGGGCAGTGGCATCGGAGTGATAAACATATTCGAAAGAAGCTTACAGCAGCGGGAACTGTTCAGGACTTTCACCTGATTCCCTTTTTATCCAGGCGAATTGGAAAGACGCCGGATACCTGTACCAGTGCAAAGATAGCAATTATCGGAAAGATGCAAGGGGGATATTAAAAATAGGTGGCTACGCCCATGCCTAAAATTTCTCTAACAGGCCGGCAGTCAGCCTCATGGATGCCCCCAAATTTATTTTTAGCCAGGGAGCCACATCCGCCACCACACGCCAGTTGAATGTCGCATTGCCGGCATGCCTCTATGGTTGTGATATCGCGGCGCTGCCATTCTTCAATCTTGTTTTCATGATGGGAAACCACCGGGTAGAAGCTTCCAAGCTCTTCACCTGGCTTGCCTACAGTGGCAGTACAGCCATATATCTTGCCGGTGTAGTCCATCGCCCACTCGCCCTTGCAGGCAGGGCAGGCATCAAACAGCGGCGCTGGTAACCGGCCGTTGTCGCTCAGGAAACGTGCTATGCTGAATGCGGGACGGTGAAAATCGAGAATTTCCGGATGCTCCTGAAGCATCTGATAGAGTTCCTGGTAGAGCGAAAGACGGGAGAAAAGCGCCCCACCATCCGAGTGGCAATGATGCAATTCATAGTTTCTGCCAAGTTGGGTCTTGAAAAGTGATGAGTCCGTCCAGCCCCTGTTTTTGGCATAACGGGCCAGATCCGGCAGCGTGTGAAGGTTCTCCCGGTCAACCACCATGCGCAGATTAACAGGCAATCCTGCATCAAGACAGTCATCGATACTGCCGGCTATACGAGCGAAACTATCCCTGCCACCCTTATGAGGTCGCCGCCGGTTGTGTACTTCCTCCGGTCCATCAAGGGTAACCTGTATCTCCCTGATCGAAACATTTTTAAAAATATCGATGTATTGATCCAAAAGGTAACCATTGGTTACTACAGCCAGATCCAAACCATTTGTCTGGCAGGTATTGACAAAACCGGCAATGGAGTCTTTATAGGCTTTGTCTGCCAGCAGGGGCTCGCCGCCAAACAAGGTTACGTATTTCCGGCGATCGCCCAGATATGTGTTTATATAATGAAAAAAAGCATCCGTTACCTCCGGCGATAGCTTATCAGGCTTGTTCAGATAGGGCGCCTGATAACAATAACTGCATTGAAAATTGCACAGGTATGTCGGTGCAAAAAATACCTGAACCTCTTCCTGGTCGCGCTGCTCAAGGAAGTCAATATACGCCAGCCTGAATCGCTGCTTCTCCGCTTCCGGATCTGTCAGATACCCTTTATGAAAAAAATCAGCAGAAGATAACCCACCGCCTTCCTTCAATTGCTGCAACTCCGCTGGCTTTAGAATGTCAGCATGGCCTGAGAGCAGGTTGGCGATCACATAATCCTCACTACCGGGTATCTCCGAGATAATATTGTATCGAGAAAGTTGCATATATGGTAAAACCTAAAGCGGAGCCTTTTAATTGAATGTTAGTCGTGGCAGCCCGCCTGTGCTACGGAAGTTTTTGCACAGCACTGTGCCTGTTTGGTTTTTGGTTGTTTTTCCTGCTTTTTTCCTTTTTTGATCAGACTTTTCATTGTTATAGATGTTTTGTTATAGATGTTTTTGTTATGGTTTGATTTTGATAAAAACTATTTATGTCCTTTTACGGTAAAACTGGCTACCAATACTTCGCCTTTTTCATAAGGCTTTGATTCTTCAAGAAATTCAATATCCTTCAACCCGGCCTGCTCGATGTTTTGTATATATTCATCCCTGGTGACGGCCCCGGCCCAACATTCGGCAACCATATCCGGATTGTTGCGATAGGATTCGGGAATGGGTTTCAGGGCATAAATGTCACTGACCACAAACTGTCCGCCTTTTTTCAGTATCCTGGCAATTTCCTCCCATACCTTATCCTGGTGAAGGGAATGATTGATGGTGCAGTTTGAGATGACTACATCAGCGATTTCCTTTTCAAGGTCAATGGCTTCCAGCTCGCTTTTGATGAAGCCTGTTTGCGTGAGTCCAAGCTTTTTGGCCTGGTTGCGTGCGGTTTCCATCATTCCTTCGGAGATGTCGATGCCCCAGGCATAACCATCATTTCCTGCGAGGGTTGCCATGCGCAGGACGTCGTGGCCTTTGCCACACCCAAGGTCAACACAAATATGTCCGGGTTTGATGTCGGCCGCTGAAAAGGCACCACCACAGGAAAGGCAACACTCCTGTTTGGAAAGCTCATCATACCTTTTTGCTATGCTGTTGCTGTATTGATCCATAAACTTGTATTTGTAACTGTATACATATATATATGAATTAACTTATGCAAAAATAATAAAAATAAATCTTGCAGCTTTCTGTTTTTGTTTGACAGGGATCTGTCGTTTCGTTTTTTGCTGACCTAACGGGAGGGTATGATGATGGCCAGGATCAGGTAGAAGAGTAAGCCAATCAGTCCCATCAGGGTAGCTATTACAAAAATAATCCGTACGATCGTACTATCCATGTTAAAATAGTCGGCCAATGCACCACAGACACCAAATATCATGCGGTCTTCGTTTTTTTTCAAGCGTTTATGTGTCTCCATCTGTTTGCCTGTTTTACACAAAAATAGGGAAAAAGAAATGGATATATTTGATTTGTAAAAAAAGAGGCAACAAAATGCTTGCTGCCTCTTTTGGGATTTTGTTCGGCCTTATTGGCTTATTCAAATGCCAGGATGGATTTGCGTATGATGTCTACACATTCCATCAATTGCTCCTCGGTAATAACGAGAGGAGGAGCAAAGCGAATGATATCGCCGTGGGTTGGTTTTGCCAGCAGGCCGTTCTCAGCCATTTTTACACAAACATCCCAGGCTTTTTTGCCGTTTTTGGGTTTGATGATGATGGCATTAAGTAGTCCTTTGCCCCTTACGAGGGTCAGCATATCTGATTTGATCGCTCTCAGTTCCTTGCGGAGGATTTCTCCGAGGTATTCAGCTCTTTCTTCCAGTTTTTCGTCCTTGACCACATCCAGGGCAGCCATGGCCACTTTGGCTCCTACGGGGTTTCCGCCAAAGGTGGAACCGTGCTGTCCGGGTTTGATCACCAGCATCACATCATCATCAGCCAGAATGGCAGATACCGGATACATCCCACCGCTGATGGCTTTACCAAGAATGAGCACATCGGGTCTGACATTTTCGTGGTCACAGGCAAGCATTTTTCCTGTCCGGGCGATACCGGTCTGCACCTCATCGGCAATGTACAGAACATTGTGCTGTTTACAGAGGTCATAGGTTTTCTTCAGGTAACCCTCATCCGGCACGAAGACACCAGCTTCGCCCTGGATCGGTTCAAAGAGGAATCCTGCTACATTTGGATCTTTCAGGGCTTCGGCCAGGGCGTCGGCATCATTATAGGGGATGCGGATAAATCCGGGCGTGAATGGACCATAATCACCATATCCGTCAGGGTCGTTGGAGAACGAAACGACAGTGGTCGTACGGCCATGGAAATTGTTTTCGCAAACCACGATTTTGGCCTGGTTTTCCGGGATGCCTTTTTTCTGGTACCCCCACTTGCGGCAAAGTTTGATGGCGGTTTCAACGCCTTCGACACCGGTGTTCATCGGAAGTACCTTGTCATAGCCAAAATAGTTGGTGATGTACTCTTCGTACCGGCCAAGCACGTCATTGTGGAAGGCACGTGACGTTAGCGCCAGTGTCTGTGCCTGTTTATTTAAGGCTTCTACGATTTTTGGGTGACAATGACCCTGGTTTACAGCCGAATAGGCCGATAAGAAATCGTAATAACGTTTTCCTTCCAGGTCCCAAACGTGGACGCCCTCGCCGCGTGATAAAACCACCGGCAGCGGGTGATAGTTATGTGCACCATGCTTATCTTCCAGTGCAATCGCCTCCTGCGATGTGATCTTTTCCTTGTTCATAACAACCTCCTTGAATTTTAAATTGTGTAATGATTATATATAGTGACCATCGTTATATTGTCAGATTGTGGACAAATATAGCAAAAGGCTTTGAAATATAAACAGAAAGAGGGAGTTTAAGATCAAAATTCATATAATAAAAAGCCGTAAGCTTTGTATTATTTCTGGCCACAATAAAAAACCGGCAGCTTTCCCTGAGGAAAGACTGCCGGTTACCATCACTCATCACCCGCTCTTATATACGTGTGTTACTTTTTGGCTTCCGCATACCTGCGCGCCACTTCGTCCCAGTTTACAACATTCCAGAAGTTGCTCAGGTAATCAGCCCGACGATTCTGGTATTTCAGATAGTATGCATGTTCCCACACATCTACGGCCAGGATGGGCATACCCCGTTCATCAACTACATCCATCAAAGGATTATCCTGATTAGGGGTGCTTGTGATGGCCAGTTCACCGTTTTCCTTCACGATAAGCCAGGCCCATCCACTTCCGAAACGAGTTGCTCCTGCCTGACTGAATTCCTTCTGGAAATTGTCGAAGGAGTCAAATGTTTTTTCAATGTCTTCGAGCAGGTCGCCTGAGGGCTTGCCGCCAGCATTGGGCGCCATCACTTCCCAGAAAATATTATGGTTCCATACACCACCACCATTATTGCGTACGCCGGTTGGATGTTGGCTCATGTTTTTGAAAATATCTTCCAGGGTCATGTTTTCCAAATCCGTGCCTTCAATGGCATTGTTCAGTTTGTCAACATACCCCTGATGATGTTTTCCGTGATGGATTTCCATCGTCTGCTGATCAATATATGGTTCCAATGCGTCATATGCATAGGGTAGTTCGGGTAATACATGTTTGTGTGACATAGTGTTCTCCTTTTTATGGTTATCAAAAATAGTTAATTCGTTTACTGGTAGCTGCCAGCCAATGAGCGTGATGGCTGCAACCAGGACCATTCCAGGTAAGATGTTTCGTTTCATGATGCTTTGTGTTTATGTGGTGAAAAATCTAATATTTCAATTTAGACCCAATATAAACAACAGCTGGTTTCGCATTTTGTTTAAACGGATGAAGTTTGTTTTGGTTACTCTTTCCCTGGTTTGTGCCTTACCTTTTATTTGTAGCGTGTGCTGTTGTTTTGCAGTAAACGGTGAAAAAAGCTCGAAGCTCGAAGCTGGAAGCTGGAAGCAGAGAAGAAGTTAGAAGTTGGAAGGTAGAGGTTAGATAGAGAAGTCTCAGAGCTCGAAGGAAGAAGAAAAAAGTGAAAAGTGAAAAATGAAAAGTGTAGGCCGGGTCAACCACTTCCCGCTGGAGAGCTACTGTAATGACAGGGCTTGTCCTGTCAGAGGGTTCGAATGGTCACCACAGTTGCAGGCCGGACTTGGCCGGCCTGCCATTTATAAAAAAAGGGTAGTGGTAGCCGCAGCACTTGGGCTGCGTACTTAAAAAAGAAACCTGGATGCGAGAAATCCCCAAGGGATGAAACGATTGTAGAAAAAAGGGAAACACAAACCGTTCACTGTTCACCGTTCACCGTTACCGCCGTAACGTAAGGTGCTATACGTTGCCAGTTTGCGTCATCAATCAGGTGGGAGCGTCTGATGTCATCTGCTGATGCAAATGGGCCATGTTGCTCGCGCAGGTTCAGGATGGCATTGACCATGTTGCGGTCAAGGTAAGGATGCCGGATGAGTTGGCCAAAGTCAGCCATATTCAGGTCAACTTTGTGGATGTCGACCAATGCGGTGTCTACTGTCAGGAATGGGCTGATCTGTTCAAAACGGGTGCTGTCCATTCCGTATACTTCCTGCAGTTGCTCCGTTGAGGTATACCCTCCCAGCAGCCGCCTGTAACCCACAATGCGCCTGCTGAATGCCGGACCGATCCCCCGTACCTGTCGCAGTTCCATGGTATCGGCAAGGTTAATGTCGATCAACAGATCGGCCGTGCTTGCATCATCGTCTGAACTTGTTGATGCAGTTATGATTGTATCCGTTGACGGATCTGTTCTGGTTACCTGAGGTGCTTGTTCACCTGCTGATGCTGATTCTTCCGGACGATCAGGAAGCTGAATATAGGATGCCAGTTCTGCATAGATCTCATCTTTCATCAGATAAATGCGTTGCAGGTCCTCCTTATAGGTAAACCCTCCGCCGGCCGACAGGTAGTTTCTGATGGTCCTTCCAAGGTACGACGGAACATTCATGGAATCCCAGCCCTCCTGAGTCAGTGTATTTGGATCGAACGGGAAAGGCGTAAGGTTTGGCTCCTCAGGCATTACCTGTTGGCGATCAGAATTTTTGGTTTCTGCTTCAACCTGGTTTTCAATTGCCTCCTCAAGGTTCGCCAGCTTCTCTTCAAACAGATGAACCTCTGCCATAAAACGATCCCGGTCAATTGTTTTTTCCGGTGTGTAATAGATAATGACTTTTGTAATGAGCGGGATACCTGTAATCAAAAACAGCAATACCAGAATACCCATTCGTTGGGGCCTGCTAAAATATAACCAGTCTTTTAAAGGTGTAGACATAGCATGAATTAAATTAAATTACATATAAATTTACCTATTATAACCATAAGAAATTACTTGTGTGGCGGGTATAAATGCTAAGTGGCAAAAAAAATGGTATGCTGTTGAATTTTGTCATATATTTTATATTTTTGGCTTTTTTAAGAAACGATTAACTTACTTTTTCTTTTATAAACCGAAACAACAACAAAAAATCGCTTATGGCCCCATTGGATAAGGAAAGCCGTGATGGCTTTACCAGTCGCTTTGGTATTATCTGTGCCGCGGCCGGTTCTGCAATCGGATTAGGAAATATTTGGCGTTTCCCTTACGTCGCCGGAGAGAGTGGGGGAGGCGCTTTTTTAATGATCTATCTGGGCTTCATTATACTGCTCGGTATACCCGTTATGCTTTCGGAGTTTATGATAGGGCGGCGTGGTCAGCGTAACGCGCTGGGGTCTTTTAAGAAACTTGCTCCCGGAACACCCTGGTACCTGGTTGGTGTAATGGGCATTGTGGCCGCTTTTATGATCCTGGCTTTCTATAGCACGATTGCGGGCTGGACACTTGCTTATGTTGTAAAGTCGGTGACAAATGCGTTCGCCGGAACTACCGCAGCAGAGATCAATACGATGTTCGAATCGTTTCACACCCAGGCATTATGGCCCTTGTTCTATCAGCTGATTTTTATGGTTGCGACGGCCCTGATCATTATTGGTGGCGTCAGGCGGGGCATAGAAAAGTATGCCAAGGTGCTGATGCCTTTTCTGGTCCTGTTGCTGATCATTATGGCCATTCGCTCCACGACCCTGCCCGGATCCCTTCAGGGCCTCACATTTCTTTTTAAGCCCGACTTTTCGGTCATTGACTCCAGTGTGTTGCTGGCAGCCCTCGGGCAGGCTTTTTTCTCACTGAGTATTGGCATGGGAGCCTTGATTACCTACGGTTCCTACATTAAAAAAGGTAATAACCTGACCAACATCACCGTGCAAGTGACCCTGGCCGATACGTTGATCGCCATCCTGGCCGGGGTGGCCATCTTTCCCGCGGTGTTTGCTTTCGGACTTGATCCGGCTGACGGCCCTGGCCTGATTTTTTCCGTCTTGCCCAACATCTTTCAGCAAATGCCGGGGGGATACTTTTTTTCCATCATCTTTTTTGTGCTCTTGTCTATCGCAGCACTTACCTCTTCCATCAGTATCCTGGAAGTAGTGGTAGCCTATCTTACCGAAGAACTCAATCTGACGAGAAGAAAAGCAACCGTCATGGCAGCCATTGCAGCAGCTTTTGTAGGTGTCTTCTGTACCCTGTCATTCGGTCCGCTGGAGAACGTAACCATTGGCAGCCTGCATATTTTCGGTCTGCTCGACTTTACCGCCTCCAACCTCCTGCTGCCACTGGGAGGCCTGCTGATCGTCGTTTTCGTGAGCTGGTACCTTAAACGGGATGAGGTGAAGGACGAATTGTCCAACAGTGGTCTCCTCCGGGTTCGCTTTTTTGATGCGGTAATGTTTATCCTGAAATTTATTGCACCTGTGGCCATTGCCATTGTGCTGTTTGATAGCTTAGGAATCTTGTAGGTAATAATCTTCGATAAAAAGAATAATCAGGAACTTGTAAATTTCTAAAACGACTACTATGGATAGGATTCATGATTTTTTAACAATGCTTGACGGATATATAGGCGGTGGCCCCTGGTTTGTATATCTGCTGCTGTTCACCGGACTCTTTTTCACCCTTTACCTTGGATTTCCCCAAATCCGCTATTTCAGGCACTCCCTGCGGGTTGTCAGTGGTAAGTTCGACAGGGCCGGTGACCTTGGTGATACCTCACACTTTCAGGCATTGGCAACGGCTTTATCAGGAACCGTTGGGACCGGCAATATCGCCGGTGTGGCGCTGGCCCTGCACCTGGGTGGTCCTGCCGCCCTTTTCTGGATGCTGGTGACCGGTATGCTCGGGATGACCACCAAGTTTGTGGAAGTTACCATTGCCCATAAGTATCGTGAAGTAGACAGCGAGGGAAGGATAGCCGGCGGTCCCATGTACTACATGAAAAAAAGGCTGAACATTACCCTGCCCAACAAAAAGGTGATCAATACCGGTAAATGGCTCGGTGCCTTCTTTGCCGGCGCCACCATCCTGTCCTCCCTGGGTACAGGTAACATGCCACAGATTAATAGCATTGCCGGTGCCATGCATGCAACATTTGGTTTGTCGCATATTATCGTAGGTGCCGTATTGGCCGTCCTCCTGGCCTTCGTGATCCTCGGCGGAATCAAAAGGATCGCAAAAGTTACTGCCAGTCTCGTTCCCACAATGGCGGTAATATACGTACTGGGCGCTCTGATGGTACTGGCCTATAATTATACCAACATCATCCCGTCTATTTTTTCCATATTTACCGACGTGTTTACCGGCACCGCTGCAACAGGCGGTTTCCTCGGGGCATCTATCGCCTATGCCTTTAACAGGGGTGTTAACCGGGGACTATTCTCCAATGAGGCCGGGCAGGGTTCAGCGCCCATCGCCCACTCAGCTGCGAGAGCCCATGAACCGGTATCCGAGGGAATTGTGGCACTGCTTGAGCCTTTTATCGATACCGTGTGTATCTGTACCCTGACAGGCCTGGTACTGCTCTCATCCGGCGTTTGGCAGGATAAAGTGCAAAACGACTTCCAGCGGGCAGACATGCATATCGTGGATGGCTATTATGATCAGCAAGATGAAGATGATGTGCATGAGCTTTTCCAGTTTTATGGTAACAAGTCAGATGTGCAATTGTATAGCGGGGTGCTGACAGTTGAAGATGGTACCATCCGTGAAAAAGAAAACAATGAGATCACCATGTTGCATGCCCGCTCCATAGCGGAAGATGTGCAGGTGACCAGCGATGGCGAACCCTTTACCGGGTCAATTATGATCGTCGACGGAAGACCGGATTATGGTGAACATGATATCACATTATCCGGACAGTCATTGATCCATAGTGCCCCGATGACCGCTGAAGCTTACACCCGAAGTTTCCTCGGTGGCTACGGGCAGTATATTGTGTCGATCGGATTGCTGCTGTTCGCATTCTCAACGGCCATTGCCTGGTCGTACTATGGTGACCGGTCTGTCACCTACCTGTTCGGTACCAAATATGTTTTACATTACCGGATACTTTATGTAATAGCGTTCTTCCTGGCGGCATTTACAGATACAACCATCATATGGGCACTATCGTACATTACCATCGCCCTGATGGCCATCCCTAACCTGATTGGTGTGCTCTTGTTGCGGAAGGAGATCAAATCTTCCATAAAGCAATACTGGATCGACTTTAAAGCGGACAGATTGCAGGATTAATCTCCTGTTGTAAAACATTTTTGTTTGTTTTGCAGTTTGTATTACAAATGAACGGGTTCAAATGACCGGGCCCTGAACATAGTGTATGTCATAAACAGGTGTTGATTTTTGAAGCCACAACCATTCGTAATGTATCTGGTTTTTGGGGTATTCCTCCTGCTGCTGTCAGTACCCCTTACAGCACAGCAGGAGGAAACAACCCCTATCGACTGGGAAGCCGGAGTTATAGCCTTCGACCGCAGCATTGGTGAGGATGTAAGGCGGCTGCTCGATGATGTGGTATTTACCCATGAAGATACCAAAATGTATTGCGACAGTGCTTACCTTTATTCTGAAGCAAACAGCCTCCGTGCCTACAGCAATATCGTGATTGAGGTTAATGACACCGTAACCATTTATGGCGATCAGCTCTATTACGATGGCAACGACAGGCTGGCAGAGCTGACTGGGAACGTGCGGATGGTGGAGCCTGATATGACCCTTTACACCGAATACCTGGAATACGATCTTGATGAGAATACTGCCAACTACATTGATGGCGGGCGCATTGTGGATAAAGAGAATGAGCTCACCAGCATATGGGGCTTTTACTATGCAGATGACAAAATGTTCTTTTTTAAAGACAATGTGGTGCTGACAAATCCTGATTATACCATGGAGTCAGACACACTAAAATACCATACCACTTCTGAAACAGCCTATTTTCACGGGCCGACAACCATCGTAAGCGAGGAAAATACCATTTTTTGCCGCAATGGCTGGTACGACACAAAAGAGGATGTGGCACGTTTCAGTAAAGACGCTTTTTTTACCAATCAGGAGCAATCGATGACCGGCGATTCTGTCTATTATGACCGTAAACGGGGCTATGGTCGTGCGAAAAACAATATTTTTATTCAGGATAGTGTTGAGAATATCCATGTTACAGGGCATTTGGCTGAGCATTTTGAACATGAAGGCCGCTCCGTGGTTACCCGCGAAGCCATGATGACCATGGTCGCCGAGGAGGATTCCCTGTTTCTGCATGCCGACACCCTGAAGACGACATACGAGGAAGAAACCGATGAGCGTCGCGTATTTGCCCACAATCACGCGCGGTTTTACAGGACTGATCTGCAGGGGCTGAGTGATTCGATCGTATACCAATCTGCCGACTCTACCATCTATATGTACGACAATCCAATCCTGTGGTCCGATATGTACCAGCTTACAGCTGACAGCATACAGATCAAGATAACAGAGGATGAAGTGCATTATGTGAGGCTGGATCAGGCGGCTTTCATCATTTCAGAAGAGGATACACTCGGGTTTAACCAGATGAAAGGTCGTTCGATGACAGGCTATTTCAGGGATAATGAACTATACCGCGTGGATGTGGATGGCAATGGTGAAACCATATTTTATGTCAGAGAGGAGGATGGCAGCCTGGCGGGTATCAACAAAGCGATCTCCTCTGATATTGTTATTTTTGTGGATGGAACCGAAATAACAGGTATACAATTTGTCAGACAACCGGATGCTACCCTTTATCCTCCGGAAGAGCTGTCGGATGAAGACCGCCGCCTGCGCAACTTTGAGTGGCTCGAACACCGGCGACCCAAAAGTAAATCAGATATTTTTATTTGGAAATAGATGACTATGGTATCCTATAAAAAACATACACTGTCCAATGGGCTCCGGGTGTTGGTGCACCGCGATGAGACCACGCCCATGGCCACCGTCAATGTTCTGTATGATGTTGGCTCAAGGGATGAGGACCCCGGACGTACCGGGTTTGCCCATCTTTTTGAGCACCTGATGTTCGAAGGATCAGTGAATATCGCTGATTATGATTACCACTTACAACGCGCCGGTGGCGAGAATAACGCATTCACCACCAATGACCTGACCAGTTATTATATCAACCTTCCGGCGCAAAATCTGGAAACCGCCTTTTGGCTGGAATCCGACAGGATGCTCGGGCTGGATTTTTCTGAAGAAAAGCTTACTACCCAGAAAAAGGTGGTGACAGAAGAGTACAGGCAGTCATACCTGAATCAACCGTATGGAGATGCCTGGAAGCTGCTGCGACCCCTCATTTATGAAGTACATCCCTATCGCTGGGATACCATCGGCAAAAGCATTGACCATATTCAGCAGGCGAGCCTTCAGGATGTGCAGTCCTTTTTTACCAAATTTTATCATCCCGGAAATGCAATACTCTCGGTAGCCGGAAATGTGGATGCAGAAAAAGTTTTTGCACTGGCCGAAAAGTGGTTTGGTAGTATTCCTTCCGGGGTAACCCCTGAGCGAAAATTGCCGGCCGAACCGCCACAGCAGCAGGAGCGCCGTCTGCGTGTAGAACGGGATGTTCCACAACACCAGGTTTACATGGCTTTCCGGATGGAAGGACGGCTTGATCCCGGTTTCTATGCCAGCGACCTGATCAGCGATATACTGGCCAATGGGGAGTCAGCACGGCTGAACACCACCCTGGTGTACGATCAGAAACATTTCAGTGATGTTAATGCCTTTGTGACAGGGAATATTGACCCCGGCATGTTGGTGATCACCGGGAAACCACATAGCCACCTCGATCCCCCGGAAGCGGAACAACTACTTTGGCGGGAGATCCAAAGGCTTACCGAAACAGGGGTTGACGACACCGAACTTCAAAAAGTAATAAACAAGGTAGAAGCGGCACACACCTTTTCCGAAAGCAGCGTGATGGCCAAAGCCCTGAACCTGGCCTATTACGAACTGCTGGGTGACGCTTCCATCCTAAACAGCCAGATGGAGGAATATGCAGCCATCAGCGCAAGGCAGATTAAAGAACAGGCTTCTGCTGTGCTTGTTCCGGAGAAAGCCTCCATCTTACAGTATAATGCAAGTAGTGAAAACAGGTAGTAGCATATACTTATGACAACACCAGACAGAACCAGAGCTCCCCGTACGCAGATCGTTACCCATGTGCCTTATATCAAGCCACTGGCAGCTTCTTTTCCAAACGACCTTCCGGTCTACTTCATGGATGGCGGCACCGAAGAATTCCTGAAAGTGGAGCTTGTATTCTTTGCCGGTAGCTATTACCAGTCAAAACCGCTGGTTTCCCGCGCTACAACCAACCTGTTACGTTCGGGAACAGCAACCAAAAGCCGGGAGGAGATCAACGAGCTGCTCGACTACTACAGTACCTTCCTGCTGCTCGACACACAAAAGGATATTGCATCTGTCAGCATGTTTGTTTTGAACAAGCACCTGATCCCTGTACTGGATCTTCTCCGGGAGATGATTGAGGAACCCGTGTTCCCTGAGGATGAGATGCGTGCCTTCCTGAAGAATCAACAGCAGCTGCATAGGGTCAATCAGCGAAAAGTGCAGCACCTGGCGCGTACCTACTTTTCGCAAATGATCTACGGGGATCATCATCCCTATGGGTATCGCCTGAAAGAGGACGACTTCGACCACGTCGACCGCGATGACCTGATTCAGCACCACCGGCAACGGTTTCACGCAGGCAATGCTTTCCTGCTGGTGGCCGGCAAGCTACCTGGTAATATTCAGGATGAGCTGGCTGTGCGTTTCGGCCATAACCTGCCGGCCGCTAAACAGGAAACGTTTGTCCCAACCTATCAAACGCAGAGCTCAGGCAACCGCAAGATGCATCTTGAAGTACCTGATTCCGTGCAATCGGGCATCCGTGTCGGGAAACAGCTGTTCAATGCCACCCACCCGGCCTATCATAAGCTGAAGGTTACCAATGCCCTGCTGGGGGGCTACTATGGGTCGCGCCTTATGCAAAATATCCGCCAGGACAAAGGCTATACCTATGGCATCGGTTCCAACATCGTTTCCCTGTTGCGTAGCGGGTATTTCTTCATTGCCACCCAGACGGGCACCGATGTTACAGAAGCCGCCACCGAAGAGATCTACAAGGAGCTAAAAACCCTGCGTAGCGAACCTGCCGGCAAGGAGGAGCTGAAAACCCTGAAAAATTACCTGTCAGGAAGCTTCCTGCGCTCCTTTGACGGCCCCTTTGCACAAAGCCAGCGCTTTAAGGAGTTGCTGGTGTTCGGGCTCGACCCGTCACACCACGACGATTTCCTCAAAACCCTGAAATCCATTACCGCCGAAGAGATCATGGAAACCGCCCGGGATTACCTCCACGAAGACAGCATGATGGAAGTGGTGGCCGGAAGAAAAACTTCCTGATTGAACAGCATATAGCGAAATCGCCAATGGATAAATTCCGAAACAAATATCGCATTTTGTCTGCCAGATTGCAAAATTGGGATTATGGTTGGAATGCGGCCTATTTTGTAACCATTTGCACCGTGAACAGAGAATGTCATTTTGGGAATATTAAGAATGGTGAAATGAATTTAATGGAAATAGGGAAAAAGGCCGATGAATATTGGTTAGAAATACCCGAACATTTTCCATTCGTTAAATTAGATGTGCATGTGGTTATGCCAAATCATGTACACGGGATAATAATAATTAACAAAACGGATGATGGACGCGTTAGACGAACCGTAGAGACGCAAAATTTTGCGTCTCTACAAATGCCATCGACACCAGAATCGCCACAACCTGGGAACAAATTCGGACCACAATCACAAAATCTGGCATCCATCATTCGTGGATATAAAACAGGGGTAACAAAATATGCACGGATCAACAATATTCATTTCGCATGGCAATCCCGTTTCTACGACCACATTATCCGAAACGATGCTGAATATCAACGAATAAAAAAATATATCATCAACAATCCCAAAAAATGGAATGATGATTCTTTAAATACATAATTTTAAAGACGTAAGATATTGCGTTTCCGTATTCAAAAAATGATATTACCTGCCTATAAAGCAAAAAGCCCAATGCCAAATAAATCCCTCATAAATAATTTTCAACACCTCACAGAAAACATGGAGCAACACAAAAAATCTCTGCTGCAAATGGCCTTTCCGGGCAACCCCACCACCCAATGGCGGCAAGAGGTACAGACGCGATTCATCGCGTCTCCACAGGATTCA
>JAWLDT010000002.1:0-2784 GCA_041686485.1 Bacteroidales bacterium
AAAATCCTTGTTCCCGAAGAATCGGGATCTTCGACATGGGTGTTTCACCTTAATGAATATAAGTCTCAAGCAGTGTAGCCTCCACGTCCGGAAGAAGTTTCAATGTTTTTAGTTCGGCAGGTATCATAACGGTTTCACCGGCGGTTATTTTTTCTGATCCATCGGGATAGTGGAGGGTAAAACTGCCGAATACGCAATTATAAACCACAAAAGAGTCAACAAACACATAATCTTGCTCAATTTGTTGGTCAAATGTGAGCAACCTTGTTGTGAAACAGGCAGATTGTATCAGCTGCACCGGTGCATTCCTGACTGACTGATAACGAATTTTGTTATTTGCAGCATGGAAATCAATCACGTCGAGGGCTTCCTCCGTATGAAGCTTCCGTGGACGCCCTGTATCATCCGTTCTGTCCCAATCATAAATCCGGTAGGTTATATCCGAGGACTGTTGTATTTCACACAGGGTAATGCCGGCACCTATGGCGTGCACCTGTCCCGGAGGAATAAAAAACACATCACCGGCTTCTACCTTGTCAGCGCGAAGGATCTCATGCAAAGTGTTATGCTGAAGGTGATGCAGATACGTTTCACGATCAACATCCTGCGCAAACCCCGAAATAATTTCCGCACCCGGCTCGGCATGGATTACATACCAGAGCTCTGTTTTTCCGCGACCCTGATGGCGCCGCGCAGCCACAGTATCATTGGGATGCACCTGCACCGACAGATCCGACGCGGTATCAATAAACTTGAACAACAGCGGAAAATCCCATCCATGTGTCCCATATACTTGTTGCCCGACCAGATCTTCCATATACACCTCAATAAGTTCGGGGAGCTCATTGCCAGCCAGGAAGCCATTCCGGACGATTGACACACTTCCTGGAAGGCTTGATAGCTCCCATGATTCTCCGCAGTTGGGCAGAGATTCAATGTTTTTTCCAAAGTAAGTTTCCAGACGGGTACTACCCCAGACTTTATCTTTTAATACCGGGGTAAATTTTAATGGGTACAGAGAGTTACTCATGGTTTATGTGAAGAAAATTTATACATAATCTATATTCAAAGCAAAGAAAGAACCCCTGCATTCAAAAAAGCCTGCAGGTCAGGAAACAAATTGCACATGGTCATTCGGGCCAGTACCGGGATGATTTTTTCTCTTCAGAGTTAGTCAGGCCACAGGATATGACCCTCTTCATCGGTGGCAACAGCCCAACTAACGAGCCCAAGTTTGTCGCCATCAAACACAAATTGCATGTGGGCACCATTAAAGAAAAGGATGTTTTCATCAAGCTCTTCATCATCCTCTTCCTCCAGCTCTTCGAAACCGTTTTCTTTCATGAGTTTAATGATGGCATTCTTGTCGAGATCAAATATTTTGTGTCCGAACAACATACTATCCTGGTTCTCGGTTTCGAAGTTGGTACAAACATTATCGAGTTCTTTTTCGAAATAGATAGCATGCCCCTGATCCCAATAGCTCCACACCTCTACTTCATGGATTTCACCCTCCACGTCGATGGTTTCCTTGTCCTCTGGGGTACCCAGCACTCTTTCAACATCCTGCTGTGAGGCACCAAATGTTAATTCACCAAAACCCTGCATAGGTTTAATATCCGAGATGTTTTTCATGGTAGTAATTTTTTGGATGGGAAATACGGTTGTCAGGCAAATATATGGTTTTTTACCTGTTTAATGTTATTATAGTTTATATTGTGATTACCTGACATTACTATTTTGTAAAGGGAGCGTCTGGCTCTTTGGCCATATGCTTGTAAACCAGTTTGTCAACCCAGGCAGGGAACAACTTATTTAATAATACGGTTAGTTTGCCCTGACGTGTAAGGATCAACGTTCTTTTTCGTTTGGCTGTGGCCTTGAATATTTTTTTTGCTACTGTCTCAGCAGACATCATTCGTGTTTCTTCCCTGGGTGATTCCCCTTGCAGGTTCCCGTCTTTGTCGAGTGCTGTCTTCCGGATATTGGATCCTGTAAACCCCGGACATGCGATCATTACATGGAGATCCTGGTAAAGATGTTCGACTCTTATTGTTTCCAAAAAACCCTGAAGGGCAAATTTCGAGGCTGAATAGCCACTGCGTGCCGGTAATCCTTTATAACCGGCAATTGACGAAACCCCGATCACACTGCCTTTCGAGGCGAGTAACCAGGGAAGGGCATATTTTGTACAATAGACAGTGCCCCAAAAGTTCACACGCATCAACCGTTCCAGGACATCCAGCTTAACATCTTTAAGGAGGGCACGCATCGAAATACCGGCGTTGTTAATCAGGATGTCAATACCTCCGAATTTTTCAACTGTTTCATCAATGATGCGTCTGCAATCCTCTTCTTTACTGACATCAGCCGGTACAATCAGATATGATGCCGGATCCTGGTCCCTGGTCATCGCTTCCATAGCTCTTTGGTTCCGGGCAGCCATTACTACCCGGGCCCCTTGAGTTAGCCCTTCCAGGGCCAGGGCTTGCCCAATCCCCGAAGAAGCGCCGGTAATAATAAGTACTTTGTTTTTCATTTGCATTAGCATCTGTATTTCAGCATTTTGTAACTTTCTTGCTTTATCCAGGCAGAAGGTAGAAGTTAGAAATTAGAAGTTAGAGGATATAATTTACCATTTCCTTCTTCCTTCCAGCTTCCAGCTTCGAGCTTCCAGCTTTTATACTTCTTCCTTCCAGCTTCCAGCTTCGAGCTTCCAGCTTTTATACTTCTTCCTTCCAGCTTCCAGCTTCGAGCTTCCAGCTTTTATACTTCTTCCTTCCA
>JAWLDT010000002.1:2884-17335 GCA_041686485.1 Bacteroidales bacterium
AGCTTCGAGCTTCCAGCTTTTATACTTCTTCCTTCCAGCTTCCAGCTTCGAGCTTCCAGCTTTTATACTTCTTCCTTCCAGCTTCGAGCTTCGAGCTTCCAGCTTTTATACTTCTTCCTTCCAGCTTCGAGCTTCGAGCTTCAGGCTTTTATACCGTTCACTGTTTACTGTTCACTGTTCTTCTTCCTTCCAAAGAGGGCGCCGCTGCCATCTCTGGCGTATCAAAACCATACCAAATATCAAACACAAACCTACATTATTTTTTTAACACGCCGAAATCCATATTTTTGTACTGGCAAGGTGGTCATTCGCCACTATCCCGAAACAAAATCCATACATGCAAATCACTGAAGTAAGAAACAAGCAGGATGCCCGTGATTTTTTGAAGGTACCGCATATCGTCTATCAGGAAGTCCCGAACTGGATTCCACATTTAGAGCGCGATGTAGAAGCCGTTTTTGATCCTTCAATAAACCCGGCATTTCAAGATGGGGAACTTAACAGATGGTTACTCAGGGATGGTGATGGTCATCTTATAGGTCGCATCGCCGCCTTTTATATTCACAAACTGGCCCATACCCACAAACAGCCGACCGGCAGCATTGGCTTTTTTGAATGTATTCACAACCACGAGGCAGCTTTTCTGCTTTTTGACAAAAGCCGGGAGTGGCTACAGGACAAAGGCATGGAAGCCATGGATGGCCCTGTTAATTTCGGTGAAAAGGACAGGTTCTGGGGATTGCTTGTAGATGGCTTTGACAGGCCTCCCCCCTATCTGTTGAATTACAACCTCCCCTATTATCGCGAACTGTTTGAATCATATGGTTTTCAAAACTATTACAACCAATATGTGTATTGCGCAGAAGCTGGTAAGCCTTTACCTGCTGTTTTGGAAAGGAAGTTTCAGCGATTGACCGAAAACGGCGACTACCATTTTGAGTCCATCAAAATCAACCAACTTGACAAATTTGCAGCCGATTTTGTTTCAATATATAACAAGGCCTGGGGACAAGCGCATACATATTTTCGTCCCATAACAATAACAGAAGCCTTGAACACCTTTCATAAGATGAAAAATGTGATTGATGAGGATCTGATTCTCTTTTGCTATCACAACGGACATCCGGTGGCTTTTTTTGTTGGGCTTCCCGAATTAAATCAAATTTTTCGATACCTGAATGGGAAACTCAATCTCATCGGAAAACTCAAATTTCTGTATCATCAATGGCGGGGCACATGCCGAACTATCTACGGAATGGTATTCGGCGTTATACCGGAATACCAAAACAGGGGGCTGGAAAGTGCCCTGTCCATGGCTGTCAAACGCAACATAGAACGAAAAAACAGGTATGATGACATGTATATCACCTGGCTGGGTGATTTCAACCCAAAGATGATCAAAATCATTGAACACTTAGGTGCAGAAAGGGTGTTTACACTGGTCACTTACCGGAAATTATTTGATGAACAAGCCGTTTTTGAAAGACACCCTGTTATAGGTTAGTCAACCACTGGGCTCGGGCCTATCAAATATAGCAAGTCAGCGAATTTTTATGTGATTTCAAAATAGCTGGTCGTTATAAGGAAAAAATGAACAGTGATTTAACGAACAGCGAAGCATAAATAATCATTGAAAGCTTACTCACCACCTATACATTGTGTTTAATAGTTAAACAAAAAAAACTTTGAATTTTTCAAATAAGAAAGTACCTTTGCACTCGCAAAAAGGCCTAATGGTATTGGCCTTTTTCTTTTAAAAGAGAGAAATCTTTAAGGAACAAAGACCTGGTAGCTCAGCTGGTAGAGCACGTCCCTTTTAAGGATGGGGTCCTGGGTTCGAGCCCCAGCCAGGTCACAAGATTTAGTGGTTACCAGTTTCCGACCTGGTAGCTCAGCTGGTAGAGCACGTCCCTTTTAAGGATGGGGTCCTGGGTTCGAGCCCCAGCCAGGTCACAAAAAACCCGGTTCTTTATTGAACCGGGTTTTTTGTACTGTCAAAATGCGGCCATCAAAAGGTCGATATCCTGGTAAGGAATGTGAAAAAGCTCACCTACATACTGGTTGGTTAGGGTACCATTAAACAGGTAGGCTCCCTGCCGCAATCCGGGGTCCCGTTTCAGTACATTCTCGGTACCACCCTCTTCGCCTATCGCCATTAGCACGGAGGAAAAGAAATTACTGAAAGCATATGAGGCCGTATTAGGGACCCGTGAAGCAATATTGGGAACACAATAGTGTGTCACACCATACTTTTGAAACACTGGTTTGCTGTGGGTGGTCACATTACTGGTCTCCACACAGCCACCCTGATCGATACTGACATCGACAATAACACTTCCTGATCTCATCTGTCCGACCATTTCTTCATTGACGATAATCGGTGTTCGCCCCCTGGAAGCATGGGTGGCTCCGATCAACACATCTGCTGTACGAAGTGCTTTTGTAAGTACTTTGGGTTGAACGATGGATGTAAACACCCGCGTATTGAGGTTGTTTTGAAGTCTGCGAAGCTTGTATACCGAATGGTCAAACACTTTCACCAAGGCGCCCAACCCCATCGCAGCACGAACCGCATATTCACCTACCGTTCCGGCCCCTAAAATCACCACTTCTGTTGGGGTTATTCCGGTAAGGCCACCAAACATACGTCCCTTGCCATACTGTGTATGACTCAGATACTCAGCAGCAACCAGAACCGACGTGTTTCCGGCAATCTCACTCATACTGCGAACAAGCGGAAAGGTGTTGGCTTTGTCTTTAATAAATTCAAAGGCAATGGCAGTCACTTTTTTCTTCATAAGTGCCCTGAAATAGGCTTCCTTTTGCATCGGCAATGCCAGGGTAGAGAAAATGACCTGACCGGACCTTATAAAGTCCATTTCAGAATCGGTGATGGGTGCTACCTTGAGGATGATATCCGCCCTGTATACTTCTTTTGCCGAATGCACAACCTTACATCCGGCTTCTGCATAAGATTGGTCAGAAAAGAAAGCATTTTCACCGGCTCCGGCTTGTATAAGGATCGTATGTCCGTTTTGACTCAACAAACCTGCTGCTTCGGGGGCCAAAGCGACCCGGTTTTCATCGTAGGCAGTTTCCATCGGGATACCAATGGTGAAATTGTGCCTTCTTTTCCTGACCTCCAGCATCTCCTCCTGTGTGCTGAACTGCCAGGATTTGGAAAACATTACGTATTCACTTCCGGAATGTTCCATATCCATGTCTATTCATGAAACAATGTATCTAACAAGCGGGTTAGAACCGTATAATCCTGATGCCACCAACTTCTTCCATTGATACCCTTATACTATCTGCCGGCAGCAAACTTTCGACCTTTTCAGGCCACTCTATGAAACAATAGCTGCCGGAATACAGATAGTCTTCATATCCTATATCATATACCTCCTCCAGTGACTCCACCCGGTAGAAATCAAAATGGTAGAGGTTGGTTCCGCTTTCAGTAGCATAATGGTTTACGATCGAAAACGTGGGGCTGTTAACAATATCTACAGCACCCAACCTTTGACATATTGACTTAATAAACGCTGTTTTTCCTACCCCCATTGGTCCGAAAAAAGCAAATACCCGGGCCTCCGGGCAGGCAGCAAGCAATAATTGTGCTGCCCCTTTCAAATCTTCCGGACGAGCAGCACGATATTCATTTGCAGGGTTCATCCCTTAAATATTCATTATTTGGGTTTCAGATAAATAAACGGAATCATCATCTCATCGAGAGAAACACCTCCGTGCTGGAATGTGTTCCTGTAGTAATTAACAAAATAGTTGTAATTATTTGGATATACGAAAAAATGATCTTCGAGGGCAAATATAAAATTGGCACTGACATTATCTTTTGGCAGATATACATCAGCCGGATTCTTCACTTCAAACACTTCGCGCGGATCATACTGGAGATTCTTCCCTGTTTTATAACGCAGGTTGGTGTTGGTATTCTTGTCACCAACAACTTTGGTCGGATGGTTTACCCTGACCGAACCATGGTCGGTAGTAAGAATTACAGGTATCTTCTTCTCGGCTAACTGGCTTATGATGTCCAACAGCGGAGAGTGATCAAACCAACTGACAGTAAGTGAACGGTATGCGGCTTCGGTTTCAGCAAGTTCTTTGATCACTTCCATCTCCGTCCGTGAATGCGAGAGCATATCCACAAAATTGTAAACAAGTACGTTCAGCTTCTGCGATGTATAATCACTCAGGTTGCCTAGCAATTTTTTACCCGCTGTCAGATTCAGGATTTTATGATAATTGAATGGAATACTTTTCCCCAACCTTTGCAACTGTTCCCTTAACAGCTCCGATTCAAATTGATTGCGTGTTCCCTCGTCCATTTCACCAGTCCAATAGTTTGGAAACCGTTTCTGTATCTCCCCCGGCATCAGCCCGGCAAAGAAAGCATTGCGTGCATACTGGGTGGCAGTCGGCAAAATACTCAGATACACTTCTTCCATTTCAGTGCGATAGAGTTCTTCTATCCGTGGCTGAAGCACCTTCCATTGATCAAAGCGCAGGTTATCAATCATGATGATAAAGATTTCCTGCCGATCCTGAATAAGTGGGAGACATTTTTCACGGAAAAGGGTATGTGACATGACAGGGGTATCTTCCGTTTTTGCCCTCAGAAAGTCCGTATAATTATCACGTATAAAGCGGCTGAATA
The DNA here is from genome assembly GCA_041686485.1 of Bacteroidales bacterium. GTDB lineage: Bacteria > Bacteroidota > Bacteroidia > Bacteroidales > UBA7960 > PUPG01. The sequence goes on from JAWLDT010000002.1 coordinate 7,563, forward strand.
CATTATTGGCTTCCGCTTTCTGCATCAAAAAAATTTCACGCAGATTATCATCCTGGGATTTACCGAGCTCCAACTCCCAATAGACCAATTGCCTAAAGATATCATCCCATTCTTCAAAATCGAGTTTTGGTGAGAGGCGGCTGCCAATTTCCCGAAACTGCTGCTGATAGGTTATGGATGTCTTATCACTGACAAGCTTGCGGTTTTCAAGGTTTTTTTTGATCGCGAGCAGTATCTGGTTAGGATTAACCGGTTTGATGAGATAATCGGAAATATTACTTCCAATCGCCTCATTCATAATTCCTTCTTCTTCACTTTTGGTGATCATCACCACAGGCAGATTGGGATATTTCCCTTTGATGCGCTCCAGGGTCTCCACGCCTGTCAGTCCGGGCATATTCTCATCCAGAAAAATAATGTCAAAATTCTGATCCTCTATCAGATCAATGGCTTCGGATCCACTGTTAGTCGTAATCACTTCATACCCTTTTTCCTGAAGAAATAATATATGTGGCTTAAGCAGATCAATCTCATCATCGGCCCAAAGAATGGTAGCATTCATATTTTTTGTATTTTGCATATTGTAACAAATTTAACGAAAATTACCGGATTACATTTTGGCATTTTCCCAAAAACTTTGAAATTCGCGGATTTTATTATCCAGACAATATGCGTCCTGTTTCCGGCAATAAACTAAAAATCTTTCAATGATCCGGTATACGGGTTTATCAATATACCGGTGTTTCGGAAGGGGTAATAAGTTGGGATTAGATCATCAAAATGTTGAATATTGCCGAAGACAAACTGGTGATTGATGAGAAAGGGATATACAGCATCGAAATGTTTCTGATTGCCCGCAGGCTCATGTTTTGGAAGGTTTACCTGCATAAAACCGTAATAGCAGCCGAAAATATGAAGGTAAGTATTTTAAAACGGGCAAAAGAGCTGGCACTTGCAGGAGAACGACTTTTTGCAACGCACCCTTTGACCAGGTTTTTTCATAAATATTACAGTTAAGAACGATTTTCTCACATTAATAGATATTGGCAAAGCCAATGATCAGTTAAATATCAATATTTTATCACAACCAGTCAAAAAATCTTTTTGTGCTATCCTAAGTCATTGATTACAAAAACTTAAAAGCATATACAGGAACATCTATACCAATAACCAAATAAAATCTTCTTGGCCATCAAACCAAATATTGGTAACTTGCGGCCGTATTACAAAATTGTTAACTGAATGGAATTTTCAGCCAAACAAATTGCCGATTTCCTGGGGGGGACATGTGATGGTGATCCGGAAGCAAAGGTGTCACAAATAGCCAAGATTGAAGAAGCAGGTCCCGGCAGTATTACCTTTTTAGCCAATCCTTCTTATACACCATATATATATAAGACCAACGCCTCTATTGTACTGGTGCGCAACGAATTCCAACCGGAAGAGCCCATTAATTGCACACTTATCCGTGTAAAGGATCCTTATGGTGCCCTTGCCCATTTGCTGGAACTCTACCAGAAAAGCCTCCCTGACAAAACCGGGATTTCAGAGTTGGCTTTCATTGCTCCTACAGCTAACATTGCAGCTGTTTCTTATATTGGACCTTTTGCTTACATTGGCGAAAACGTGCAAATGGGTAAAAACGTCAAAATACATCCACACTGTTATCTGGATGACAATGTGAACATTGGCGATGATACTGTCCTGTTCAGTGGCGTGAGGGTTTACGCTAACTCCTGTGTGGGGAGTAACTGTACGATTCATTCGAATGTAGTCCTGGGTGCCGATGGCTTTGGCTTTGCCCCCCAGACAGATAATAACTACCGGAAAGTAGCTCAGATAGGTAATGTCGTTATAGAAGACAATGTGGAAATAGGGGCTGGTACAACCATAGACCGTGCTACACTGGGTTCCACGATCATAAAAAAGGGTGTAAAACTCGACAACCTGATACAAGTCGGACATAATGTAGTTATAGGTGAGAATACGGTTATCGCTGCCCAGAGCGGCATAGCCGGATCATCCAAGGTTGGCAGAAATTGTATGATTGGTGGCCAGGTTGGTATCAGCGGTCATCTTACCATTGGCGATAATGTTAAATTAGCTGCACAAACGGGTGTATCATCCAATATCAAGGACGGGCAAATAGTTATGGGATCGCCATCAATGGAAGCTTCTCAATACAAAAAAGCTTTTATCTACTTCAGAAATTTTGAAAAATTGGTCCGGAGGATTGACGAGTTGGAGCAGGAAGTGAACAGACTAAAAACAGAATAACACAAGATCTGAATATGAATGAAAAGCAGAGAACGATCAAAAATCCGGTAACCGTTAATGGGGTTGGCCTGCATACCGGAAAAAATGTTCACCTTGCCATAAAACCTGCGCCTGCAGATTCAGGTATTCGTTTTTTACGTACCGATATCGGGGAAGATGCCATTGTTGAGGCAGATGCCAGACTGGTGGTCGAAACGGCAAGAGGCACTACACTGGAAAAGAATGGTATACGTATAGCCACCGTGGAACATGTTTTGGCCGCCATAACCGGCATGGGAATAGACAATGTGATCATAGAGGTTGATTGCCCTGAGACCCCAATTCTGGATGGCAGCAGCCGCCATTATACCGAAGCTATTGAGAAAGAAGGTACGGTGGAGCAAAATGTTTTTAAAGATTATTTTGAAGTCAAAGAACCCATACGGATCTATCACGAAGATAAGGATTGTGAGATCATAGCTCTGCCCGATGACCATTACCGGATTACCTGCCTGATCAATTACGAATCAAAAGTCCTTGGGCATCAGCATGCAAGCATGAACAACATCGGGGAGTTCAGGGATGAAATTGCCACCAGCCGGACATTCGTATTTTTGCATGAACTTGAATTCCTCCTTGATCAAAACCTTATCAAAGGCGGAGACCTTAGCAATGCCATCGTGTTTGTTGACCGTCCGGTAGAACAAAGTGAGCTGGATCGTCTGGCGTCGGTATTAAAAAAACCCAAAGTAGCCGTTAAAGAAGAAGGGATCCTGAACAATTTGGAGCTTTCATTCCCTAATGAGCCTGCCAGACACAAGCTGTTGGATATTATAGGAGACCTTACACTGACCGGCAAGCCCATCAAAGGCCACATAATCGCATACAAGCCCGGCCATGCCTCAAACGTGCGGTTTGCCCAGCAATTGCAAAAACATATCAAACAACAAATTGAGCAGGAACAGATACCTGTTTATGATCCCGACATCCAGCCCCATTTCGACATCAACGAAATCAAACGGATGTTGCCCCACCGACCCCCTTTCCTGTTGGTCGACAAGATCATTGAGGTAACAGACACCTCCGTGGTTGCCGTTAAGAATGTCAGCATGAATGAGCCTTTCTTTACAGGACACTTCCCCAACGAGCCCATCATGCCTGGTGTGCTTCAGGTGGAGGCAATGGCCCAGGCAGGTGGCATCCTGGTATTATCAACCGTGAAAGATCCGGAAAATTACAATACCTATTTTCTGAAAATAGATAATGTACGATTCAAACAAAAAGTAGTACCAGGAGATACGCTGGTATTTAAAATGAGCCTGATCACCCCGGTACGTCGAGGCATTTGTCATATGCGGGGAATCGCATATATTGGAAGTAAAATAGCCATGGAAGCTGAAATGATGGCTCAAATCAGCAAAAAATAACAACCATTCAAAATGAACCAACCATTAGCGTACGTTCACCCGCAGGCAAAAATTGCAAGAAATGTTGTGATTGAACCATTCGTAACCATCCATAAGAATGTGGAAGTGGGCGAAGGTAGTTGGATCGGCTCCAATGTAACCATCATGGAAGGGGCTAAAATCGGAAAAAACTGTAAAATATTTCCCGGCGCCGTAATTAGTGCTATTCCCCAGGATCTTAAATTTGATGGCGAAGAGACCACCGTTGAGATCGGCAATAATACAACCATTCGTGAATTTGTAACGATCAACAGAGGCACGAAAGAAAGTAACATGACCAAAATCGGCGATAATTGTTTATTGATGGCCTATGTTCACATCGCTCATGACTGCTTTATTGGCAACAACTGTATCCTGGCTAATGCCGCAAACCTTGCAGGGCATATTAACATGGACGATTTTGCCATTCTGGGCGGTTTGTCAGCCGTACATCAGTTTGTCAATATCGGCGCACATGTTATGATCTCAGGTGGTTCGCTTGTACGCAAAGATGTCCCGCCGTATACCAAAGCAGCCAGGGATCCGCTTTCTTTTGTTGGCGTTAACTCTATAGGGATGCGCAGAAGAGGCTTTAGCAGCGAAAAGATTAATGAAATACAGGAAGTCTACCGGGTCATCTATCTCAAAAACCTGAATGTCAGTCAGGCATTGACCTATATCGAAACCGAAATGCCGGCAAGTCCCGAGCGGGATGAAGTCCTCAGCTTTGTTAGTAAGTCCAGGCGTGGGATCATGAAAGGGTATTCATATCAGGAAAGATAAACACCCGCCTTTTAGGGAAATCACGATCAAACACAGGAAACAGCCAAGTCACGGAAAACGCTTTTGGGTTTTCGACGTCGCGGGTATATTGTATTCAATTTTTTATAAAACTATGATATTTTTATTAATTTTGTGCCGCCCTAAACAAAACAATTGATTAAAAAATCATATGGCAACAACTGCTGACTTCCGTAACGGACTGTGTCTGGAATTAAATAACGACTTATACACCATTGTTGAGTTTCAACATGTAAAACCCGGTAAGGGTGGTGCCTTTGTACGTACCAAGCTAAAAAACCTTAAATCCGGAAAAGTCCTCGCTCATACTTTTAATGCCGGTGCAAAGGTAAACGTAGCCAGGGTGGAAAGACGTCCTCACCAGTTCATATATAAGGATGACCTGGGGTATCATTTTATGCATACCGAAACTTTTGAACAGGTTAGTATTGAAGAACATTTGATCAATGCACCCGAGTTGCTCAAAGAAGGCCAGGATGTTGAGATTGTGTATCATGCAGATTCAGAAACACCCTTAAATTGCGAGCTGCCCCCTTTTGTGGAACTTGAAATCACCTATACCGAACCGGGTATCAAAGGCGACACAGCAACCAATACACTCAAAGCAGCCACCGTTGAAACAGGCGCAACCGTTAATGTCCCACTCTTTATCGAAACCGGTGAAAAGATCAAGGTTGACACACGGTCAAAATCCTATGCTGAAAGGGTAAAATAACCAGCACATGCAATTATCCACCCCCAAAACCCTGAAAGAAGTTGCCGGTATTATTCAGGCCGAATTCGCCGGCGACCCTGAGATCAATATCCGTGGTATCAATGAAATTCACCGGGTAGAAGAAGGAGACCTGACATTTGTCGATCATCCTAAATATTACAGAAAAGCGCTAACATCTAAAGCAAAAACCATTATCATCAACCATAAGATGACCAGTCCCAACGGGAAAGCCCTCATCTTTTCTGATGATCCGTTCCGCGATTTCGTTTACCTGGCCAACAAGCTACAGCCTTTTGAGAAAGCTGATAACATGATCAGCAACACCGCAGAAATCGGGGAAAACACGATACTACAGCCAGGTGTCTTTATCGGTAACAACGTCACCATCGGCGATAACTGTATTATCCATTCCAATGTGTCCATTTATGACCACTCCGTCATAGGCAACAATGTGATCATTCACGCAGGCAGTACCATCGGAGCAGATGCCTTCTATTTCAAACGCAGACCCAACCACTACGACAAACTTTATTCCTGTGGGAAAGTTGTTATTGAAGACAATGTGGAGATAGGCGCCAATACCACCATCGACAAAGGAGTTTCTGGCAATACTACCATTGGTAAAGGAACTAAGCTGGATAACCTGATCCAGATCGGGCACGATACCATCATCGGACAAAATTGCCTGTTTGCCGCCCAGGTTGGTATCAGTGGCTGTGTTGACATTGAAGATGATGTCATCCTATGGGGACAGGTCGGTGTTCAAAAGGACCTCCGTATCGGTAAAGGGGCAGTCGTGCTGGGACAATCGGGAGTTGCTAAATCCCTTGAAGGTGACAGGGTTTATTTTGGATCGCCTGCACGGGAAGCCAAAGAAAAGATGAAAGAATTATCCCTGATAAAAAAACTTCCATCCATTATTAAAAAGCTGGAGCAATAATCCGTCTTCCCCCGTCTTAACTGCTCTTCTCTAATCTATCTGATGTTTAAAACCCTGTTGTTGTTTCGCTGTCAATTGTTCAGTGAACGAGGAACAGTGAACGGTGAAAGTAGCTGGAAGCTCGAAGCTGGAAGCTGGAAGGAAGAAAGAAGAAAAAAGCTGGAAGCTCGAAGCTGGAAGCTGGAAGGAAGAAAGAAGAAAAAAGCTGGAAGCTCGAAGCTGGAAGCTGGAAGGAAGAAATCAGAAGGTAGACGATATAAATGATTAAGAAGGCTCAAGGTTGAATACGAGTTTCTTCCTGATAACCCTGAGACTTCTCCACCTTTTGACCTTTCCACATTCCGACATTCCAACATTTCGATATTTCTTCCAGCTATTTTGATATTTCTTCCAGCTATTTTGATCAACATAACAACAGGTAATCTTGCCATAAATTGTTGACTACAGCCCATCAGGTGAATCACTTACACATTATTTAGGAAATTTAATACCTTTTTGTTTGTTAATTCCGAAAGGTGTTAGTATATTTGCGCATTAAGGTACCTTTATTATTGTTTAGAAATTATGAGTAAAGTTTTCAATATAATAGACGCGGCACCAATAGCCCTGCACAGCACGGCAGTTATCGCCGGAAGCAATCAGAAACCTGAAAAACGCGCGTAATAATTAAAAAATGAAACATAACAATGAAAAGAACGATCATAAACATAGATGAGGAGCTCTGCAACGGATGTGGCATCTGTGTAGAGGGCTGCCATGAAGGGGCTTTACAGATGGTTGATGGGAAAGCACGGATGATCAGTGACCTGTACTGCGACGGTCTGGGGGCTTGTATACCCGATTGTCCGGTAGGGGCCATTTCGCTGGAAAAACGGGAAGCTGAGCCTTATGATGAGATAAAAGTGATGGAACGCATCGCACCAAAAGGGGAGGCCACGGTCCGGGCACACCTGAACCACCTGATCGACCACAACCAACATACCTATGTCCGGGAAGGGATTGATTACATCAACAAACACAATATCCCGGTAGATATATCCAAACTAAAACAAACTTCGAACCAGGAGCATATGCAAGATCAAAAAAGCAAAGCGAATAAAAAACCAGCAGAAAGAGCTACAAACGGTGCAGGTGGAAACGGGCACCAACATGGGGGCGGCTGTCCGGGATCAAAAATGGTATCGTTTGATGCGGAGCCCGGCTCCATTGCCACTGCCACTGCTCCTGCGGAAACATCCGGAGCAGACCAGCCATCAGCCCTTCGTCAGTGGCCTGTACAACTGCACCTTGTTAGCCCGCAAGCGCCCTATTTTCAAAATGCCGACGTCTTACTGGCTGCCGACTGTGTTGCATTCTCTATGGGAGATTTCCATTCGAAGCATCTAAAAGGCAAAGGCCTGGCCATAGCCTGTCCCAAACTGGATCAGGGGACAGATATATACCTGGAAAAGCTGACTGCTATGATCAACGATGCCCATATCAATACCCTGACGGTGATGATGATGGAAGTACCCTGTTGCGGGGGCTTGCTCCGGCTTGCGAAAAAAGCCGCTGAACAGGCTGACCGGAAGGTGCCTGTTAAAGCGATCAAAATTGGTGTGCAGGGAAATGTCATTAATGAGGAATGGGTATAACCGAATAACAAGAAACACCTGCCGGATCCCGGCAGTCAGACACAATAAAACTATCGTGGCCACAAAGGGTCACGCCATACATAAGAACAACCGTTTATTAGTAACCAAAAAAGGAGGATCACTATGCAAATGTTTTGCTATCAATGTCAGGAAGCCGCTAAAGGCACCGGATGCACGGTAAAGGGTGTATGCGGAAAAGAACCGGAACTGGCAGGAATTCAGGATGTAATGATGTATTTTCTCAGAGGCTTATCTGTCTATGCCAACAAAGGCCGGAAAAACAACATCATTGACCCGAAGGTTGACCGTTTCATTCAGGAAAGCCTGTTTATGACGATTACCAATGCCAATTTCGACAGGGAAAGGTTTTATGATAAGCTTCGTGAGGGCATCAACCTGCGTCTGGAGCTCGAGCAAAAAATGGAATCGGCAGGTATTTCCCTGAACAAGGATGAACTGCCAATGGCTGCTCAATGGACTGCCTACACCCCTTCTGAGTTCGACCGTAAAAGTCAGCAGGCTGGTGTATTGCAAATGACGGAAGATGAGGACATCCGCTCACTGCGGGAGCTGCTGATTTATGGTATAAAAGGAATAGCTGCCTATGCAGAACATGCAGGTAACCTAAAGCATAATCATGATGACATCAATGCTTTTATGCAGAAAGGGCTGGCAGCTACTCTTGACGACAGCCTCAGCGCAGACGAACTGACGGGGATGGTCCTTGAGTGCGGCAAATTTGGAGTAGAAGTGATGTCGCTACTGGACAAAGCCAACACAACAGCATACGGCAACCCCGAAATCACCAACGTCAATATTGGTGTTCGCAACAACCCGGCTATTTTGATCAGCGGCCACGACTTGCGCGATATGGAAGACCTGCTCGAACAGACAAAAGATACCGGAGTTGATGTTTATACCCACAGTGAGATGTTGCCTGCCAATTATTATCCGGCATTTAAGAAATATGACCATTTTGTTGGTAATTACGGCAACTCCTGGTGGAAGCAGCGCGAAGAATTTGAACAGTTCAACGGCCCGATTTTGTTTACGACAAACTGTATAGTGCCACCTCAAAAAAATGCGAAATACACCAACAGGATCTACACCACCGGATCATCCGGTCTGACTGGGGCCACCCATATTCCGGTTCGTCCGGAAGGCGGAAGGAAAGACTTTTCACAGGTCATTGAACATGCAAAACAATGCGAACCCCCTGTGGAGATAGAAAAAGGAGAAATCACAGGTGGCTTCGCCCACAACCAGGTATTGGAACTTGCTGACAAGGTTGTGGATGCAGTTAAATCTGGCGCCATCCGTAAGTTTTTTGTGATGGCCGGTTGCGACGGTCGAATGAAGAGTCGCGAATACTACACCGACTTTGCCAAAGCCTTGCCGGAAGATACTGTTATCCTGACAGCCGGTTGTGCAAAATACCGCTATAACAAGCTCCCACTGGGTGATATTGGTGGTATCCCGAGGGTGCTCGATGCTGGTCAGTGCAACGACAGCTACTCCCTGGCGGTTATCGCCCTGAAGCTTAAAGAAGTATTTGGCCTGAATGATATCAATGAGCTACCGATCGCCTACAATATTGCGTGGTATGAACAAAAAGCCGTGATCGTCTTGTTGGCATTATTGTACCTCGGGGTTAAGAACATTCACCTCGGACCTACTTTGCCAGCTTTCCTTTCCCCGAACGTGGCCAACGTGCTGGTGGAAAAGTTTGGTATTTCCGGCATCAATACCGTTGATGAGGACATGAAAATTTTCCTCGGAGAAAATTAAGCTCCGGAAATGCTTTCATACATACAGGCAGAAGGACTCCAAAACGGAGTCCTTCTGCCTTTTTTATCGGTGAACAGTGAACAGTGAAGTGAACAGTGAACGGTGAACGGCAAAAAAAGCTGGAAGCTGGAAGGTGGAAGGTGGAAGGCTTCACCACCTGTATCTTTAATACAAACCCACCAAAAACATTGCAT
>JAWLDT010000002.1:17435-88271 GCA_041686485.1 Bacteroidales bacterium
GTGAACGGTGAACGGCAAAAAAAGCTGGAAGCTGGAAGGTGGAAGGTGGAAGGCTTCACCACCTGTATCTTTAATACAAACCCACCAAAAACATTGCATTATGAACATTAGTTCATTATATTTGCAGTGAATCATCAAAAATAGCTATGTCACCACGAAACCTCCGTCCCAGAAAAGTCAGTGATCCTCCGGTTGTTTCCGGCATGAAACCATATGGGAACAAACTTCCTGCAGGGAAGCGGGAAATGGTGTTTTTCGGTCTGGAAGAATACGAAGCCCTTCGCTTGTGTGACTATTCCGGCATGAACCATCAACAGGCGGCCGACCAGATGAATGTTTCGCGCCCAACCCTGACACGCATTTATGCCAGGGCCCTTCAAAAAATAGCGACAGCCATGGTTGAAGGCAGACAGCTGGTTATTGAAGGGGGAAAAGTCTACTTTGACAGCGAATGGTACACTTGCAGCCAATGCGGTTGTTTTTTTAACCATCCCGACAAGCAGAATGAAGTCAGGCGATGCGCTTTATGCGGCAGTCAACATATTTCGGCCTGCGAAACCGATCCGGAAGGATTTGATGAAATACGGGGTTGCGGGCCGCAACAACACAAGCACAGACATCAACAAAAAAAGAAACATTATGAAAGTAGCCATCACAAGTACGGGAAACAGTCTTGACAGCACCCTGGACCAACGATTTGGGCGCTGCAGTTATTTTTATATTTATGATACGGACAATGGCGGTGTGGAGATCATTCCCAACCATAACAAAGACGGCCGGGAGGGGGTTGGTCCTGCTTCCGTTGAGTTGGTTGCGTCAAGAGGGGTTGACAAGATTATCTCCGGTGAATTTGGCATGAAGATCAAGTCCCTGCTCGACAGCCTGAACATTCAGATGGTCATCCTGAAAGAACCGGAAAAGACAATTCGGGAGGTGATTGACATGATTGATCAAAACCAGTAGATCCAGCAAACATAATAATCACTGGCGATACTTCGCGGGAACACATTAGAACCATCCGTCTCAATCATGTCCATAAAACACCAGTCGGAAAACCTGTTTTAGTTCAGCGGCGATAGCGGATTCCGGTTTATATTCTGTGATGCTTTTACAATGAACCATAGCATCGGTGATTAACGGATCATAAGAGAGTCTGCCGGCAATACAAATGCCCCTGCTTTTGCAAAACAGTTCTATTTCTTCACTATTAGCCGGATGTAAGTCTGCTTTGTTAATGATCACATAAAGCGGTATCCGGAATGACTGTGTTAATTCGCAAACTCTCTGCAGATCCCGAAGGCCGGACATCCCCGGTTCGGTTACGATTACCACCTGATCCACCCCTGTAACAGTAGAAATTACCGGACAGCCAATACCTGGCGGACCGTCTATAATAATTTGTTTCAACGCATTTTCTCCGGCCATTTTTTGCGCTTTTTCCCTGACCAGATTGACCAGCTTACCCGAATTTTCTTCGCCGGGAGCAAGCCTTCCGTAAACCATTTGTCCATAGCGGAACCCTCCGGCATACAGACGGCTATCGTTGTTCTCTTTCATGGTAATGGCCTCCCTGGGACATATACGCGCACACAGCCCGCAACCGTCACAAAATATATCTGACGCCATTACCTGCCCATCTGAAACAGAAAGTGCATCGAAACGACAATAGCGCAAACAGAGGCCACAATTATCACACAGACTTGCATTGATCACCGCTTCCTTGCTTCCGGTGAATGTCTGCTCCTCCTCTTTTGACGGGTCGAACAGCAGATACTGATTCGCAGCATCCACGTCGCAGTCGGCTAACACCGACTGCTGCATCAATGTGGCGAAGGCCGCCACCACCGATGACTTTCCGGTTCCTCCTTTACCACTGATGATGGCCGTTTCCATAGGTTAAAGCAATTTTGTCATACATCGCTGCCAGTTCATGCTGCCAGCTGTTATCATAGGTTGCGTATAACGATCCGCCTGCATAGAGCTCTGCAATCTTCTTATCAAAGGGAATTTCCATTAAAAGGGAAATGTTTTCATGGTGAAGGTAATCAAACACCGCCCGATCACCGACACCGGCACGATTAACCACAACACCGAAGGGCTTATGAAGCTGTTGCAAAAAGGCGACGGCCTGTTTCAGGTCACTCAGGCCGAATGGTGTTGGTTCCGTAACCAGAATCACATAGTCGGCACGTGCCACGGTTTGAATAAACGGACAGGAGGTTCCGGGCGGTGCGTCCATTATAACCGTATTTTCCTGAGAAACAGCCGCAATACCTTCACGGATCACTTTAACCGGCGAATGGACACCAACCTTCATTCTGGTGGTAACCAGCGATGCGTTACCGGACAGGTCATACCAGCATATCTGACCCACAGGCACGGATTTTTCTGTCACTGCCCCGTCATGGCATGCTACTATACAGGCACCGCAACCATGACATAGCTCCTCCAGCACCCTGATAACCTTTGCCGGAGGAATAACAAAGATCGCATTGTACGCACAAAACTCCGAACAACGGCCGCAAAAGGTACAACGATCTGTATCGATTTCCGGAACCTTCATGGAGATGACAGAATCATAGCGAAGCTGTCCGTTGAAAAAGATATCGGCATTAGGCTCTTCTGCATCGCAATCAAGCAATACAGGCGCCTTTCCAGCCTTTTGCAGGGTATAAAACAGGTTGGTGGACAGGAAGGTTTTACCTGTACCTCCTTTGCCACTGGCGATAGCAATTTTCATAGATTTACTGTCCTTTACACCCGTCATGGCTTTGGTGCGGGACAGAACCATGGTCACAATAATTGGCCTGAAGTTCAAGCCTGGACGCCAGGAAATCCTCCACCAATTCTGTCGCGGATTTCATAGGAGCTCCGGCAAACACATTGATTCCTCTTTGTGTAAACAGTTCAATGGCACGTTGTCCAATGCCCCCTGCGATCACATCGGTAACATTGAAACCGGCCAGCCACTTCGGATACAAGCCAGGAACGTGTCCGGGAGGTGTATGCGTCTGCAGATCGTCAATAACGCCATTGTTTACATGCACGATGGCAAATTTTTCACAATGGCCAAAATGGGCAGATAAGGTATCATGAACAAGCGGGATACCAAAACAAAAGTCTTTTTGATCCATATCGGTCTGTATATTTTTTATGGTTTAATTACTCTTATAGGCTTAGTATGCAGCCCAAGTACGCAGCCCAAGTGCTGCGTCTACCACTGTTCCTTTTTTTTATATGGCAGGCCGGCCAAGTCCGGCCTGCAACTGTAGTAAGGTGTATCACCTTCTATACCCAGGGCGTTGCCACTGGGCTAAAGTAAACTGCCCTTTTCAGGGCGAATCCACGCATCTTCGTTTCTTCGGGTCCTCGGTTCTTCGCGTCCTTTAAGTCTCTTGCGTCCCTAAAGTTTCCTTTCACCATTCACCATTCACCTCTTCCTTCTTCCTTCCAGCTTCCGAGCTCTTTTTCCCTTCCAGCTTCTATATACGGAAACAAAGCATCTAACAGCATCATGAACGATCATCGCGGCCACTTCTGAGCCGGAGACCTTTGCCTCTTCCGCCCTCCTCTGCCCTGCGTCTCCTTCCGAGTCCGCGTCCGAGGTTTTTCAGCAATTCCTCATCTGATGTTTCGGCACATCTGCCGAGCTTACGGCCAGTAAGGCGTCCTTTACCTTCAGGGCCTGTTTTGTCCATTCCTGGCATAACAATCTTTTTTTGATGAATAATTTTGTATTTATTATCTACCGGCAACTGTGTAGTAAGCCACCCTCATTTCCCTTATTCCGGATTGGCCATATGCCTGTGTTGATGACAAAACCAGAAAAATATAATGGCAGCTTTTTAATGATGCCTTTATTATTTCATTAACAAGCGATTACCGGTTTAATGGTGTAAAGTTAATTGAACTATTGTTCATTTCAAAATTTTTTGGGCATTAAATTTATACAATCGGGAAGTTTTCGTTTCACCTTTTTCAGAGAAATAAAAAAGCACCCCATGATACGTTATCACAAGGTGCTTTGGAAAAAACACAAACGACCATTGTCGCCAGGTTATTAACTCATTTCCTTCATTGCTTTATAGGCTTTATCGCCATAAACGATGGATGGGCCACCGCCCATAACCACGGATACACCAATGGTGTCAACAATTTCTTCATGTGTGGCACCAGCTTCCAGTGCCGCTTTAACGTGACAGGCGATGCAGCCTTCACAGCGTATGGCAATAGCTATACCAAGAGCAATCAGCTCTTTGTGTTTTGCATTCAATGCACTATCTTCAGATGACGCCTTGTGCATAGTTCCAAAGCCTTCAGCAATTTTTGGGCTCTCTTTTGAAAGCGTTCCGATAAAATCATAGACCGCTTTAGCCTGTTCATTAAAATTAGTCATGATATAAAATGGTTTTAATTTGTAATATAAATAAGTGAACCGTATATGTTTAACATACTAAATAAAGAAAAAGTTCACTATTTGGCTGGGCTTCTGTCGTAGAAAAGAGGTAATGGGTAACATGCACATATAAAAACATGAAAGACCTGCCTGCCGGCCCGTATGGACAAGCACAAAAACCCTGGCTTACTGCACCAAAATTTTCCGGACTTCTTTCATTGTTTGATTCTTTATTTCCAATACATAAAAACCGGGTGTCAGGCCTTCCAGGTTTAAGCGTACCCGGCTACCGGCTTCAACGTGAAGGCGCGATTGCAGAAGCTGTCCGTGCAAATTAGAAAACCAGATATCTACCCGTCCACTGTTGGTACTGCTAACGTCGACTTCCAGGTAATCGCGAGCGGGGTTGGGAAAAACCCGGAAGGCAATTTCCTCCGGTTTATCCAGACCGGTATCGTCATCCTGATACAAGTTTGTAGGGACTTCAGCAGCTTCCATATTCCCGGCAAGTACATCCCCCCAATCGGGCAGCTCTTCCTGTTCATCAAAACTGATAATGGGAAGCTGTCCTTCGGGAATAGGCGTGTTATCCAGGCTAAACAACAGCGCCCGGATGGTTCCTTCTACCATGGCATACATCAATTCATGATCAGGAAGCTCAGAAACCAGTTGAGCTGGCAGGTCGCCGGTAATTGTTAGTTGCAAACCGGCAATTGTACCATCACTGTCTATTGAAATGCCATCATGATGGAGATACAGTCCGGCTGTTTCAGAAAGTTTGTCTGATCCTTTCACTACAGGGTCTTCCGTAGTGATATGTAAAGTTTCAATCGCATCCAGGATATTGACCACTTCATCCTGATTGACATCGGCGTTTCCAAAGCAGAATGGTTGCGGATTTTGAGCCAGCACATACCCTGAAATCATAAGTACATCATCCGTATCCACAAGACCGTCATCGTTGGCATCACCCGGCAGGGTCAACAGCGTGACCGGCACAACCATGTCGTCATCATCCACGGTTACTTCCCCTTCCGCCGGAAGGTAACAGTCTTTGGAAACCAGATAGGAATAGGTTCCCGGGGCAACCTCATGGAACGAATATTCCCCGGGCTCATTTTCAGTATCACCGAATATGATGCTGGCATTCTCAACCGGATCTCCATGGGCGTCTTCCACCTCAAAGCTTACCTCCGCGGTACTTACAGGTGCAGAAACTTCAAAAGACCGGGCTCCGGGCGCACCGATATAAGGCCAGGTTTCCTTTCGTCCGGATTCATCCGCAGCGCTCAGATAATAAGTAATTAACGTATCACCGGAAGTCACCGGGATCGCTGCTTCATAGGTATGATCTTCTTTATGCAGAAGCGGAATGGTATCAAACTGCCCTTCATTGGCTTTATAGATCGCAAACAGGGAGTCGGAATAAAGTGGCTCACCGCTATAGGGGATCAGTTCGGCTTCCACCACGAACGCTTCCTGGTAGGGCTGTTCGCCATGAATCGGGACATGTTCAACGTACAACATTTCGGTATCGGCCATATCTTTCACCCGGCAATGCAACGCATCGGTTGACTGCCAGCTGCCCTGAAAACCAAGCACCTCATAGCCGGGCATGGCTTCTTCAAAAGTTTCCAGGGCATCGCTGTCCCAGGAAGAGCCTGTTATTGGTACATACACCCTGTCATTAATGATCAGGGAGTTTGTATAGGGTTGGTTATCTGGTGTATATACCCGAACGACCTCATAAGGTGTTCCATAGGCACTGGTCTGGCTCTCAAAATAATCAACCAACTGCTCGTAGGCCCAGTGCATATAATGGGATTCAGGCACTTCAGCGATCATGATCTTATCAACATCCAGGTACTTTGCCCAGGTATCAATATGTTCAATGTAAGAGCCGGTGGGATCCATGGTAACATGATAGGTCTCAATACCGAGATAATCCTCCATCCGGGAGTTTACATATTCCTGGTTGTGCTGGTTCTCAGTGTAAACCAGATCCGTAGAGGCTGCTATACCCATACCGTCGCTCATGTAGTTGCCTCCGGTATGTTCTACATCCATCCCAAAAATGTCGAGATCGAGGTAATCAGCCATCACCCCCGGTATCGCATCATCATCAGGCCGTGGCCTGTTATAGGGGAAATCAACGAGTCCAATTTCCTGATCCCCCAGGGCAACGTACCAGGGCCCATAATCCCGGGTCCAATAGGAATTTGTGCTTGCATTGACAAATTCACAATTATCCATGTTAACGCCGGCATCCATATAATCATCCACTGCCTGGCTTTCGTAATACGATTCTACAAGTGTAAACACCGTGGCATGCTGCGAAATGTCGGCGATAAGGCTCAACGGAATCCCCAGGGGGTACCGCACCATAACACCCTCCATCGGCTCAAATTCAGCGATGTTACGAACAGGGAGTTCCGGTGGAGGGGTCTCTTCAAATTTTGCGCCAATCTCATCCAAACGCAGCTTTTCTTCAGGAGTCAACCATATGGGAAGACTTTCGGGGTCATCCCATTCAGGTTCCTGGGCATATATTTCTGCAGGCAGAAAAAACAATAATATCAGAAGACATGGTAACACATTGACTAACGGTAACTTCATAGACAAGTTTTTATTATTTTCTGGAGATCGGATGTCAGCATTACTTCAACATCAACAAAACATACAAAATTAGACATTATCAGGTAATAAATAAAATGCCTTTCCTTTTCTTTGAACCGAAGCGTATATTTTCATGTGAATTCGTAAACATAGCTGTTGTGTTGTCAATTTAGCCCTTACCTTTGTAAGGAATAGTCTGCAAAAAAATCATGATCCCGGGTATGGCACATCAGAAAAAGATACGTATCGGTCTACTGGTTGACGATAACATGCTCCCGGCCTGGGCTTTCGACATGATCAACGAGATCAGTCAAACCAACCACTCCAGGATCGTCCTGATCATCAAAAAAAAATCAAAGAAAACCTGCCATTATCCTGATAAACCAGGTTGGAAAAACAGGCAACACTGGCTATTTTTTCTTTACCGGAAGTTTGAAAACCTGCTCTTTAAGCCCGTACCAAACGCGTTTGAGAAAAAAAACCTGTCGGACCTGCCGGTAAAATGTGAGATAATACCGGTTACTCCAGAAGAAAAAGATGAATCGGATATCATTGCAGAAGATGATATGAACACTATCCGGCAATACCAGATAGATCTCTTCCTGCAAGTAGGTTTCAGGGCATTAAGGGGAGGCATCCTGAACTGTTCGGCCTATGGCATCTGGACACTGCAGGCAGGGAGCAAAAAAATTGTATGCAACGATTATGCAGGCATATGGGAATTGCTCAACAAGGAAACTACCTCCACAATCCACATCATTGCGTACAGCGGGAATCAAAAAGACGGACAAGTGATCGGCAGATCTACGTTTCGCACTTTAGACAACAGCATCAACTGGAACAGAAATACTTTTTTCTGGAAAGCCCGCCTGCTCATTCCCCGGCTGCTGGAAGCATTATCCCGCTCAAACAACGGTATCATTCCTGCACACACACCGACTGACAAAAGCTTTCCTCCGCCAGCAAAAAGACAAACGCCAAACCTTCCGGGAAACGCAGAACTTGTCCACAAAGTCTCCCGGCTTTTTTTTACCTACCTGAAACGAAAATTCTTCGGCCTGCTTTATCGTGAACAATGGGGACTGCTTGTACATTCGGGACAAGCAGGACACGTACCAGCCTCTTTTTCCGGATTCAAAAGGCTGATACCGCCAAAAGACCGCTTATGGGCAGACCCATTTGTTATACAGCAAAAGGGAAAGGATTATATCTTCATTGAAGAAATGACTTTTCGGGGAAAAAAAGGGCATATAGCGGTGATGGAAGCGGAAGGCAAAGGACAGTACAGCACACCCCGCCCGGTCCTAAAACGCCCCTACCACCTTTCCTACCCTTTTATCTTCAGGCACAAAGACCAGCTCTATATGATGCCGGAGACCCTGCAGAACCAGTCCATTGAGCTCTATAAATGCCATATTTTCCCCGATAAATGGCAGTTTGAGAAAACCCTGATCAGCGATATCTCCGCCACAGACGCGACCCTCTTCAACTACCGGGACACCTTCTGGTTGTTTACAAGCGTGGACACCCACCCGGGAACATCCATTAACGATGAGCTTTTCCTGTTTTATGCCAGTAGCCTGACCGATACACACTGGACACCGCATCCGCAAAACCCTATCGTGTCCGATGTGCGATTTGCCAGACCCGCCGGCAACTTATTTATCCAGAATGGCAAGCTTTACAGGCCTGCACAGGATTGCAGCAAACATTATGGCTATGGCATGCAGATCATGGAGGTAACCACTATCAATAAAGAGACCTATGCCGAACAACATGCACAGTCAATATACCCTGAGTTGGCAAAAGAGAAAAAGATTGCGGGCACCCATACACTGAATTTTTCCGATAATTTGACGGTTAGTGACGGTATTTTTATAAGAAATAGATTATTTTGACAACCAGAATGATGTAAAAGAAGATCTTTGCCATAGAATAAAACAAATCAGGTTTATTATGAAATTTAGCTTTATTAGTCCCTTACAAGCAAATGACCAACCCTGACATCCATATTCTTCGATACGACTCGAAATACAAGGAAAGCATCCTTTCCCTATTGGGTTATCTTTGGCGTGATCTGGATGAAACGCAGCAACGGGAATTATTTACATGGCGTTATTTACAGAATCCTTTTACAACAAACCCGGTGATATACCTGGCCATCCACCAGGACCGGGTTATCGGGTTCAGGGGCTTTGTCGTTCACCATTTCGTAAAAGGACAATCGGAACCGTTTCCGGTTTTTAGCCCGGCAGATACCATCATTCATCCTGACTACAGGGGTAAAGGGTTGTTTTATCGTCTGAATCAATCCTTTTTTGAAGATGTTCAATTTCCCGGTATGAACAAAGGGATTATTCTGAACCTGTCTTCCAATGAGCAGAGCACTCCGCTCAACCTGAAACAGGGCTGGCAGGCCACCGATGGCCTCAAACGATTTGGTCTCCGTTTCTCTTTCCGAAACACACTCCTTATTCGTTCGGGGTTGGGAAACGCAGAATGGCCAAAAACCAGCAGCATCCAGGGACGTGGTTTTCAGATAGGAATTGGAAACACCCCACGCACTGCTGAACTTGCTGCTTTTTATTTAAGAAACCGTCCTCAGAACAGGCTCACCCTCCTGCGGAATGCATCATTTTACAGGTGGCGATACGATGATGAAAGTGGTTGTTATCGTTTTGTATATCATTACCGGCATGGCGAGCTGACCGGTTATCTGATCATAAAAAAGCTGAGTAACACCCAATATCTGTTATGGGAATATGCTGCCATCAATCCGCAAGTACTTCGCCGGATGATCAACAAGGCTATACAAAAATTACGGATCCCATTTTTGCGCACCTGGGTGTTGTCAGCGAATGACAGCAAATGGTTGTGGAAGTGTGGATTTGTCGCGCCACCAACCAGGCTGTGGCAGCTTTTAGGCAAAATACGTCTTCCGGTTCTCGTCCGACCGGTTAAAGAACGGTATCAGGAGGAAGATTTTATTTTGGAGGGGCTTGACATCCGTTCAATAGAAAACTGGCAGCTTTTCCTGTCCGACCGGCACTAACCGCCTCGTTGCAGCTATTGAAGCGGTAAAGGCAAGCTCCGGGTTGAGCGTACATCAATATGAGAAAAATATGGAGAAAAGTATAGCCCATCATTGAATACTTTCTAAAACAAGTTACAGAAGAAAAAAGACGGAAACAGATCGGATACCAGATAAACAAAAGGGTTTCAGTCGCACGGGAAGTTCTGTCAAATAACCGGAATACATGCAGTAGCCGGGGTTACGGTCTGCCATCAGGAAATTGTAACAATGGGTTCATATCAAAGACAAAAAAAGCGGATCCTTCTCAGAAGGATCCGCCTGCAGGGTGACTGATGGGATTCGAACCCACGACCCCCAGAACCACAATCTGGTGCTCTAACCTGCTGAGCTACAGTCACCGTTTAATTGCGGTGCAAATATACATTATTTTTCCGAAATTTGTGACCCAACACTCACAAATTTCTTTACCTAGCTGATATCCATGATACCTGCCATCAGACGTTTTTTCGGCCTGGAACACATTCGTCATTTCATGACCTTGTTTTCCAGCTCGGTAATCGGGCAGGGCCTCTCCCTGGCACTCTCGCCTTTACTTTCCAGGCTCTTCACGCCGGAAGATTTTGGTTTGGTAGCTTTATATCTGGGTATTATCAGTGTGATGTCGGTCATTACCACGGGTAAATATGAGCAAGCCATCATGCTTCCCCGGGAAGATAAAGCAGCCGTCCATCTGTTCAGGCTGGTGCTCGTCACGGCCCTGGTCATTTCGCTAATCACGGCGATCCTGTCGGTCACCTTAAATCAGTTCATAACAGGTCTTTTAGGCAACCCGGACATCAGCCCCTGGCTCTATGTCCTTCCCGTAAGTCTGATGCTCCATGCCATGATCCATTCCGCGACGTTCTATTCGAACCGCACCAAAAAGTTTAGTCGCATCGCACAAACCACCCTGACCCAGAACATCTCCCTGAACGGGGTACGTGTTCTAACCGGTTGGTTCCAGACACCTGTAAATGGCCTGGTCCTTGGCCAGCTTGCCGGTCATTTTGCCGCTATGGGCTCTATTTTTTGGAAAACGCTAAAACAGATCCGCAGATTGCATGTCCCGTTCTCATTTTCTGCCTTGAAAAAGCAGGCTTCTGTTTATTCACAATACCCACGGTTCAATATGCCGGTGAGCCTCACCAACAACCTTTCAGGCAGCCTCCCCATCTTTCTGTTTACCTGGGGCTTTTCGGCAGAGGTAGCCGGCCTTTATGCCTTCGGGTACACCTTTGTGTTTCGCCCCGTCAGTCTGTTCTCCCAGTCAACACAACAGGTGCTTTCTCAAAAGATGATCGAAAACCATCACCACGGTAAATCCATCTATCCTTCCCTGAAAAAGATGGTGCAACGTTTTTTTCTGGCCGGCATCATCCCCCTGATCATCTTTGCCATCTGGGCGCCTGACCTGTTTGCCTTTGTTTTTTCAGAAAATTATGAGACATCCGGCAAATACCTGCAAATTCTGAGTCCCTGGCTGTTTATGGTGTTTCTGACCAGCCCCCTGACCTTTATTCACGAGCTGTTTTTCAGACAGAAAAAGGCCATGATCATTGACATTGTTTACCTGGTATTACGTTTCTTTGCGCTGATGACCGGTATCTGGCTCCAGGATGTTATGATCGCCCTGATCCTGTTTTCGGCCGTCAGCACCCTGACCATCGGCTATAAGCTCCTCTGGTATATGCAGCTGGCCAGGAGCCGGCAACACACAAATCCAACACAAACAGCTTCATGACAGACACTAAACATCTATCCATCGTTGTACTCCCCTCATGGTATCCACCGGCAGGCGGAGCGTTCTTCCGGGAGCACAGCCGGGCACTCTCCGTAATCGGGATAGATGTCAGCGTGCTGGCGCCGGTCGAACTGGGAATCACCGACAATCCGGTGGCATACCTCACATTTTCAGGTCACCTAAGCGGCGAAAACCAGGCACATTTCAGGGAGCTAAGGCAATGGCAGCGGCGAATCCCGCTGGTCAACAAGCTGAACGTCAGACGGTGGGTAAACCAGGCGATCAACATGTACCAGGCACATACGAAGCAGCATGGCCATCCCGATATCATCCAGGCTCACAGCGCCATGTGGGCAGGACTGGCAGCGGCCGGTATTAAAAAAAGATTCGGCACGCCCTATGTGATCACCGAACACCGCGGCCGGTTCACCCATCACAATGACCATGCACGAAAGCTGATTAAATCCTGGCATAAACCGTTATTGAAAGAAGCCTTTACCAAAGCGGATCATATTGTACCCGTGAGTGTAGCCCTGCAACGGGGCATCATGCAGCTGGCGCCGGAAAGCCATAGAAAACTGTCTGTAATACCCAACATGACAGATACAAGGCTTTTTATCCCGGCCGAAACCAGCAAGTCCCCGGAGGAGCCTTTCACCTTCATGTGCGTGGCCAGTCTCGAGAAGCTCAAAGGGGTTGATGTGCTACTCAACGCTTTCGCCCGTTTGCAAGAGAGAATAAATCATCCGGTGAAACTGGTTATCGGCGGGGATGGTGATCAGCGCAAAGCATTGGAAGCACTGCGCAACAGACTGGGCCTTGATGCGGATGTGGAATTCACCGGGAAGCTTGCACGTCCTGAGCTGGTGAAGCACCTTCAGAAGGCTCATGCCTTCGTGCTACCATCAATGTTTGAGGCTTTCGGGGTTGTCATCATCGAGGCTATGGCCTGCGCCCTTCCGGTGATCGCCACGCGGTCGGGCGGGCCTGAAAGCATCGTAACCAAACAAACCGGGTTGCTCGTGCCTCCGGAAGACCCCGGAAGCATGGCCTCTGCCATGGAAGCAATGATCAACAGCTACAAAAACTATAACCCAGACATTATTCGCCAATATGCTGAAAAACACTTTAGTCGTGAGGGAATAGCAAACCGGTATCTCCGGCTTTACGAAAAGCTATTGACCGGCAAAACCAGGTAGCGATTTTCTTTGCCAAAGAGAAACAGAACAAAACCAACATACAGTTTGAAACAAACGAACATGCCGTCAATCAACACAAGCATCAACAAAGGATTTTCCTGGAAAACCCATGAACATATCTCCTTCAAAGGATATGCCTATGACCAGGAAGGGGATTTCCTGACAGGAAGTGACGCCATCGCCCTCTTCATGCACATAGAAACCGCTGAAAGCCTCTCTGCCCTGCTGCGTGAGCTTGACGGTGCTTTTACGGTCATCATCCGCAAACATGACGGGGTGCTTATCGGGGTAGACACCATGGCTATGTTTCCGGTTTTTTACACCTTCTCGGATAACCAATGGCTGGTCGCGGACGATGCAGCCTCCCTGGCGGCACAGAAACCTGGCAAACAGTTGAACGAAACCGTATTGCCGGAATTTCTTGCGGGTGGCTTTGTGATGGGGTGCGACACCCTGATCCGGGGCATTTACAAATGCCGGGCCGGAGAGGTGCTGTTCCTTCCAAATCAGGGCAAACCCCGGCACCAGACTTATCACTGGTTTCTGCCACCATCTTTCACTGAGAAAGATTACCCTGTGCTAAAAAAAGAATTATCCGCTATTCTGGACAAGGTAACCGAACGCCTGATCCGATCGCTGGATGGTCGGCCCGCTGTTATCCCTTTAAGCGGCGGTTACGACTCCCGGCTGATCGCCTGCATGCTTAAAAAGGCCGGTTACCAAAACACCATCTGCTTTACCTATGGAAGGCCTAACAAGGAATCCGAACTAAGCCAACGTGTCGCTGAAAAACTGGGTTTCCCGTGGTTCTTCACCGACTACCGCGGGGTTTACACAAGAACCCTTACAGAAGATCCGGAATTCCTGGCATATTGTGACCATGCCGGACACCTCTCGTCCATGCCCTTCCTTCAGGATTATTTCGCGGTCAGGAATATGCGTGAACAAGGCATATTGCATGATGATAGCGTATTCATCCCCGGCCATACCGGCGATTATGTGGCCGGCAGCTACCTGGAAAAAACCATCAGAACAAACAACCGGGAAAAGACAAGGGCAGCATATTTGATTGATAAGTATTTCAAATTTCTTCTTTTATCTAAAAAAGAAAAAGCAACCCTTACTGAGCGGCTCAATAGGTGGTTTGCACGGTATAGTCCGCCTGAAACAGAGGAGGTGCCCGGCTATGATATCTATATGGAGGACTGGGAATTAAAGGAAAAATTTGCCGGTTTTATATTTAATTCGGCTAATGTATTTCCGTTTTTTGGATATGCGTTTCGTCTGCCGCTTTGGGATAAGGTATTCAGAGAATTTTTCAGAAAGATTCCTTTTCAATACCGCTCCTACAAGAGATTGTATGATGAGGTGATCCAGGAAAAATACTTCAGGCCTTTCGGGGTTTCTTTTTCAGATGAGATTGGGGAAACGCCCCGGAAGATCAAGCGACAAAAGCGAAAAAAGCTTTTACGGCCATTTATACCCGCTTTTATTCGGAAAAAACGTATGCGGGACCGGGATTATCTATGCTATCACAGGCTGACCCGCCCGATGAAACAGGATTTAAAGATTCATGGTACACAAGTACGCAGGCATATCAACGATTATAACGCGATAATTACACAGTGGTATATCCAAGAAGCCCAAAAACGATGCGATACATGAACTGGCGCGAGGGGCTAAGAACAGACCAATGTATACCATCCATTATACAGAAATCTTACCCTTACAATATAAGGTGGGTTTATTGGCATGACGATCTAACACAGGTCTGCATCTACTCTTCCGGTTCAATCTGTCCTTCGAAGCTTTCCAAATAAGCATCCAGATCGGAATCCTCTTTAAAAACCCCTTCGCCAAAAAAAGACAACACCGCTTCCATGCTGTGGGGAGGTCTGAATCCCGGGATAGCCGTTATCAGGTTAAGGTTTTCATCAAAAAAAGCAATGGAAGGGTAGCTCATTTTTCCCTGCAACAGTGCAATAGCGAAATTATGCGTAGGACGGCGATCACCGAGGTTGTTATTTTCATAGGTTGTTCCCCGGAACTCAATCGGCTCCTCCTGTTCGGCATTCAATTTCACAGGATAGAAGTTATTGTTAAGGTAATCTGCAATAACGGGATGCGCATATGTTTGTGATGACATACGGCGGCACCAGCCACACCAGTCTGTATATACATCAACAAAAACCATTTTGGGTTCTTCTTCCACTTTTTCCTGGGCCTCTTCCATTGTAAGCCAATTGACATCATTATTGGCGGATGCTTCATTTACTCCACTCATGAGGAGCGACATAACCAAAACAAGGAATAGGGATTTAGCGGATTGTTTCATAGTAAGTACATTTTTTCGTTACATGCAAAGATAATTGAACTGCTGATAAAAACATGAGCCTTCATAAAATAACACACGGCTATTACATATTGTTTGTTACATTTGTTCAAATTCTGAGTGGATGTGTTCTTAGGACGATCAAATATTGGGTCACTCTCTCCGGGCCAGATCACGTTGCGCCGGCTAAGGCGGAATCCTTTGGCTATGGCGGGAATGATATGGATTGTTTTGTCAGCCTTCCTTGCTTTGTTTGGCTATCTGGTCATCCCGGACAAGACACCCCATGCGAACCACCAACAGCTGGAATTAGCCACGCACAGTCCCGGGACGTGCATGGACATTCTGCAAATCACCAAAAATCGGGAATATACTGCTCCTTCGTTGATTCAACAAATTCTTCATGGAAAACCATCACCCTACAACACCATACCGGTTCAAAACTGGTGGTTTTCGGAGGATACCCTGCACTACGAAACGTACCCCGGTCAGGAGGGATATCCCGGGCTGGAAGCCTGGGTCAGGCTTCCGGATGTTTTATTTGCTCTCCAAAAAAACAAAGGGATAGAGCGGATCTCCGGTGACACCCTGGCCTTCACGGACGTATACGGCAACAGTCTGCGAAGGAGTATTGCAGCTATGCAGGAGGAGGTCATCAGTGATCATATCCGTACGCAAACCTTTCTGCTGGGGACAGACCGTTTCGGGCGTGACATACTTAGCCAGATGATCCTGGGCACGCGCGTTTCCTTATCAGTAGGGTTCATTGCGGTATTTATATCCCTGGTTATTGGCATCAGCCTGGGCAGCATGGCCGGATTTTTCAGGGGGCGAACGGATCAGTTCATTGTATGGCTGATCAATGTTGTGTGGTCTATCCCTACCTTGTTGCTGGCCATTGCCATCACATTCGCGTTGGGGAAGGGGTTCTGGCAGGTTTTCGTAGCTGTGGGACTTACCATGTGGGTAGAAGTAGCCCGTCTTGTTCGCGGCCAGGTAATCAGCCTGCGGCAGGCAACCTTTGTGGAGTCGGCAAGGGCACTTGGACTTGACAGTTTTCGTATTATCCGGCGCCACATCCTGCCGGTGATTATGGGCCCGGTGGTGGTCATATCTGCAGCCAACTTTGCCTCCGCCATTCTGATCGAAGCCGGATTAAGCTTTCTGGGTATCGGCGTGCAACCACCCATGCCATCCTGGGGTAACATGATCCGTGAGCATTATGGATTCATTATTCTGGACAAGGCTTATCTTGCCATATTACCGGGCATGGCCATCATGTTGATGGTGCTCTCATTTATGTTAATTGGGAATGGGCTTCGCGATGCCCTTGACAGAAGCGCCAAAGAATGAGGTATAGCCGCTTAACGTGCTTTTTTGCCCACTAATGGCACAAAACGAAAATAGCCGAAAGACTCTTCTTCCAAATCATCATCACCATGCTTGGTGATCCGTTTCATAACCTGTGTATCGCCACTTCCCAGCGGGACCACCATCATTCCACCGGGTTTTAATTGCTCCGGCAGCTTTTCAGGCAGGTAAGGTGCAGCAGCCGTGATGAGTATCCGGTCAAAAGGTGCAAAAGCCGGCAATCCTTCATAGCCGTCTCCATAGAAAAGCTTTGCCTTATAATTCATTTCACTCAAAAGCTTTTTGGCTTTACGGTACAAAGACTGATACCGCTCAACGGAGAAAACACGGGCTCCCATTTCTTCCAGCACACAGGCCTGATAGCCACTCCCTGTACCAATCTCCAGAACTTTATGACCCTTCTCCACCTGCAATATCTCCGTTTGGAATGCCACCGTATAGGGTTGACTAATGGTCTGACCCGATCCTATAGGAAATGGTTTATCCTGATAGGCCATCTCCAGGAAAGAGGAATCCATAAAATAGTGACGTGGCACAGACCCAATAGCATCCAAAACACGCTCATCCCGGATACCTTTCGAACGTATCTCTTCCACCAGTCTTTTTCGCATTCCTTTGTGCCGGTATGAATCCGTTATGTTAGTCATAATATCATTTTAAAGAGTGAAAAGGCTTTACGAAATTAAGCATTTCCAACACCATAAAAAACCCTACTTTTGTAAAATTTGGTAAGTTATTATAAAACAATACATATGGCAACGGGTAAAATGAGAATTGGTGTTTTGGGTGCAGGGCACCTGGGGAAAATCCACATTAAATGTATTCAGGCATCAGACAGGTTTGAACTGGTCGGCTTTTACGATCCCGACAGGGAGACAGCTGACTCTGTTGAACAATCTTTTAATATTCAACGATTTACCTCTGAAAAGGCAGTGATTGACGCATCTGATATTGTTGATATTGTTACCCCGACCGTTTCCCATTTTGATTGTGCCTCACTCGCATTAAAACATGCCAAACACGTATTTATTGAAAAGCCGCTTACAACGAGCCTGAATGAAGCAAAAAAGTTGATTGAGCTTGCCGGTGAAGCCAATGTAAAAGTCCAGGTAGGACATGTAGAACGATTTAATCCGGCATTTATCGCAGCCAGACCTTATATTGACAACCCCATGTTTATCGAGGCCCATCGGCTTGGCCAGTTCAATCCACGGGGCACTGATGTACCTGTTACATTGGATTTGATGATTCATGATATTGATATTATCCTGAATATCGTGCGTTCAAATGTAAAAAAAGTGTCAGCAAGTGGCGTTTCTGTTATCTCTGACACGCCGGACATCGCGAATGCACGTGTGGAATTTCACAACGGGTGCGTAGCCAATTTGACTGCCAGCCGGATCTCCATGAAAAACATGCGCAAGACAAGATTCTTTCAGCATGAGGGATATATTGCAGTGGATTTTCTGGCCAAAGAAACCCAGATCATACGTATGAAAGAGGTTGGAGCAGAACCAGACCCACTGGCCATGATCATTGATATGGGGCCCCAAAAAAATCAGAAGCAGATCTATGTTGAAAAACCTGAAATAAAATCCATTAATGCCATTCAGACAGAACTGGAAACATTCCATGATTCTATCACGGAAAATAAAGATCCCCTTGTCACCATCATGGATGGGTATGCATCTCTGGAACTGGCATATCAGGTCATGGACAAGATAGAAGACAACCTGCAAATGCTGCCCTAAAATCAACCGGTTCACAGCATGCCTTTAATCAGCTCAAAATCCGATTGTATTTTCATACAATATGTCGTCCGGGGGGGCGTTATTTCATTACAATCTTTATCGGGATTGTATGTAGTATGGCTTATTCACAGCGTTTTAACACCAACCACCAACCAACATAAACCAAACAACTTCAATGAATAAACAGCTACAAAAGATTCAGGTTTTTAATTTTATCTTTTTTGATTACCTTGCAGCTACCCTTGCCTGGTTTCTGTTTATACATATCCTGGGTTCTGAAAACGGATTTGCCTTCAACAAATTCAAAGAGCAGATCTTCCTGGAGAATAACCTGATATTGGGCCTATTTATCATCCCTATATTCTGGCTGCTTCTATATTACCTGAGTGGTTCCTACAAAAACATATTCAGGCGATCCCGTCTCGGGCAACTCGGTCAAACTATCTTTATCTCCATAATAGGCGTTTTGGTGATCTATTTTGTCATTCTGCTTGACCAGGAGGTAACTGCCAGCAAAGGATATTATCAATCCCTTTTGATTCTTCTCCTGTTACATGTATTCTTCACAGCCACCTTCCGGTTTATATTGTCAACCAGGATCATCAGAAAGATCCATAACCGAAAAATCGGGTTTAACACCATTATCATCGGAAGCCAGAAGAAAGCCATAGATATTACAAAAGAGCTCGATTCGCATAATAAATCCGCGGGGAATAAACTGATTGGTTTTGTAACCGTCAGCAACCATGATCACTATCCCCTTGAGGACTACCTGCCCAGACTGGGCAGTTTTGACCAGGTCAGGGATATTATTGAGCAATACCAGGTTGAAGAAGCCATCATTGCCCTTGAATCCAGGGAGCATAAAAATATCAGCAAAATACTGACAGACCTGTATTCTACGGATGTTGTCGTGAAAGTCATTCCTGAGATGCATGATATTTTGCTGGGGTCTGTCAAGATGACCTCTATTTTTGGTACTCCGCTTATTGAGATCCATTCTGGTTTAATGCCCGCCTGGCAAAGCTCCATCAAGCGATTTATTGATATTGTCGTGTCAGCCACCAGTCTGGTTATCCTGTCGCCACTGTTCCTGGTTACCGCCATTGGTGTGAAAGCAACTTCCAAAGGTCCGGTATTTTACAAGCACGAACGTATCGGGCTACATGGCAAACCCTTTATGATGCACAAGTTCCGTTCCATGTATGTGGATGCGGAAAAACACGGACCTCAGCTTTCCTGCAAAGACGATCCCCGCATTACCCCTTTTGGTAAATTTATGCGCAAAGTAAGACTGGATGAGATTCCCCAGTTTTATAATGTGCTGCGTGGCTACATGTCGTTGGTAGGACCCCGGCCTGAGCGTCAGTATTATATCGACAAAATCGTTGAAGAAGCCCCGCAATACAAGCTGCTGCAAAAGATCAAACCGGGTGTAACAAGCTGGGGGCAAGTGAAGTATGGCTATGCAGAAAATGTAGATGAGATGATCGA
This sequence comes from Bacteroidales bacterium, assembly GCA_041686485.1. Lineage (GTDB taxonomy): Bacteria > Bacteroidota > Bacteroidia > Bacteroidales > UBA7960 > PUPG01. The sequence goes on from JAWLDT010000002.1 coordinate 37,409, forward strand.
GCGCCTGAAATACGACCTGCTCTACCTGGAGAACATGTCGCTGGCCGTCGATTTTAAGATTCTGATATATACGGTTTTGATTATCCTGCAGGGGCGTGGGAAATAGACTGGTTTACAACAAGCCCTCCTCAATAAGCTGAACAATCTCTTCCAGCTGCTGGTCCTCCCCCTCAGGCTCATACGCGGTTTTCAGATCATAACCAAAAAGCCGACCCAGCGACTGCCAGAAAAAAGCTGAAAAGGTGCCCCGAAAATCTTTGACAATGCTATAGGAAGTATGGCTGGTTTCACGGTCGATCAGCTTGATGAGGATCAAACCCTGCGAAAACGTAAGGCTTTTCAGGTCATCTTCGAAACGATCACGGATCTGTTTTTCGGCACTTTCTATAAAAGCCTTGCGTTCACGTTCGCTATCCAGTTCCATCAACCGGGCATTATAGGCCCGAAACATCTCACCGGCAAGGCGGGCATAGGGATATACCTTTTTTACGTTGCGTACTTTCCGCCTGTAGCGGTATTCTTGCAGACGATTATCAAACTCCCGCGGTGCAACAATTTCAACAGGTTCAAGCTCGATCACAATCAGGGTATCTCCGTTGCTGATCCGGGCAGCAACAGTTATCCATTCATCTTTCAACGCATCCTGAGCGAAAAGCCCGGAATGGAGAAACAGAATTGAAAACAGTGCTATGAATAGATATTTCACCATGGTTACCTATAGAAAAAGCGTCCACCGTATTAGGGGAACGCTTCAAGATACAAAAAAATTATATAATTGAAAAGCCGTAAAACCTTGCTATGAAGCTGCCTTCAGGCGCTCCATCCTGGCATTTTCGAGACGATGGCGTGCATAATCCATAGTAAGATAAAAGGTCTCCTGTTTCTGCGGTTTGGAGGGAACTTCATACATGGCATCCAGCATGATCACCTCACAGATGGATCGCAGTCCGCGGGCTCCGAGCTTAAACTCAATGGCTTTATCCACAATATAATCCAGCACTTCATCATCGATAACCAACTTCATATTATCCATTTCAAAAAGTTTGATGTATTGGTTCACCAATGAATTTTTGGGTTCGGTCAGAATTTGTCTGAGAGCCTGACGGTCAAGCGGATTCAGGTGTGTCAGTACCGGAAGTCGACCTACCAGTTCAGGGATGAGGCCATAGCTTTTAAGGTCCTGCGGAGCCACATATTGCAGCATGTTTTCCCGGTCGATCTGCTCACCCTTATTGATCCCATAGCCAATGGCATTGGTTTGCAGCCTGGACTGAATTTTTTTCTCCAGGCCATCAAAAGCCCCCCCGCAAATAAACAGGATACGCTCCGTATTGATCTGTAACATTTTCTGTTCAGGATGTTTGCGGCCACCCTGTGGTGGAACATTCACCACTGCACCTTCCAGAAGTTTCAGCAATGCCTGCTGAACTCCCTCACCGGAAACATCGCGGGTTATGGAAGGATTGTCAGATTTCCTGGCTATCTTATCCAGCTCATCAATAAACACAATACCACGTTCAGCGGTGGCTACATCATAGTCGGCCACCTGCAGCAGGCGGGCCAGAATGCTCTCAACATCTTCGCCAACGTAACCGGCTTCGGTAAGGACGGTCGCATCCGCGATGCAAAAGGGTACCTGCATCATTTTGGCAATCGTACGTGCCATCAATGTTTTGCCGGTGCCGGTCTCCCCCACCAGCACAATATTCGACTTTTCAAGCTCCACTTCATCTTCCTGTTTCTCTTTGGGAACCTGATAGTTGATACGCTTATAATGGTTATACACGGCAACAGAAAGTACCTTCTTGGCCTCCTCCTGCCCGATCACATACTGATCCATATGTTTTTTGATCTCATCGGGCCTGAACAGCTCAAATGACGGTATTTTCTTTTTTTCTTCCAGTGCCTTTTCTTCCTGAAGAATCTGATTCGCCTGTTCTACACATCGTTCGCATATCTGGGCATCAACGCCCGATATGACAAGCCCGAGGTTTTGCGCCTCCTTGCCGCAGAAAGAACACTTTTTGTTTTCTTTTGCCATGGTTATAAATATTCGCGGCTTACGGCTACTTCTCTGAAGCCGGTTTGTTTGTAATCAGTACTTCATCAATCATGCCATACTGCTTTGCTTCCTCTGAGGTCATCCAGAAATCGCGATCCGCATCTTTCCAGATCTTCTTATAATCCTGGCTGGAGTGCGAGGCAATGATCTCATACAGTTCTTTCTTGATCTTCTGGATTTCCCGGGCGGTGATCTCAATATCGGAAGCCTGACCTTCTGCACCACCCATGGGCTGGTGAATAAGGATACGGCTGTGCCTCAAAGCCGTACGTTTCCCTTTGGTACCTGAGCTAAGCAATACCGCTCCCATGGAGGCTGCCATACCAGTACAAATGGTCGCCACATCAGGCGCAATGTACTGCATGGTATCATAGATACCCAGGCCTGCATATACGGAACCACCCGGGGTATTGAGATAGATCTGAATATCTTTCTTCGGATCTACAGATTCCATATATAATAACTGAGCCTGAATAATGTTGGCCACATAATCATTGATCGGCACACCCAGGAAAATGATGCGGTCCATCATCAACCGGCTAAACACATCCATGGTGGCAACATTCAGTTGTCGCTCCTCAATAATGGTCGGGCTGATATAATTGCCATAAGCCGACGTAAAATTATGCATGGTCATGCTGCTGATACCCATATGTTGGGTCGCAAACTTTTGAAAATCATCTTTATTGCTCATGATTTATTGTTTTTCCGTTTCAGATTTGTCACCGCTTTGTTCGCCCTGTTGCTGCTGATACTTTTCCGTAACGAGCTTTACGAAGTCATCAAAAGAGATCTCAACCTCATTCAGTTTTAGCTTTTCTTTAAATAATGCGATCAGCTTTTGCTCATACAGGTGGTCATGGATCTTTTTGATTTCTTCTTTGTTAGAAGAGAAGTTTTTGACATACTCATCAAGTACCCCTTGTTCAACATCTTCCTGGCCATATTGTTTAAGCTGTGCCTTGATGAATTCCTCCAGGTGCTTGTTCACCTCCTCGGGTTTCACCTCCAGGTCATATTTCTTGCTCAGGTGGTTTTCGATCAGTTGCCATTTAAAGGTATCTGCAAACTGCTCAAATTCATTTTCCACCTTTTCTTCAGAAAGTTCTTCTTTGTTATTCTCCAGCAACCATTTTTTCAGGAATGCTTCCGGCAGCTCCAGGTCTGCTTCTTCCACCAGCTTTTCGATCACCAGGTTTTTAAAATGCTTATCCACATCTGCCTGGTACTGTTTGCTGATCTGATCGGCCAGGTATTTACGGAACTCTTCTTCAGTGGTAATGTCCGCATCGGGAGCGGCCTTTTTAAAGAACTCTTCATCCATCCCGGCAGGCTCTACGCGGCTGATGCTTTGTATGGTAAAACGAAACAACGGGCTGTAATTTGAAAGCTCCTCCTTCTGCACACCCAGCATGGAAGCTGCTTCCGATTCCGACTCAACGGCCTTCATCACATCCATCACAACAATCTCACCCGGTTTGGCTCCAATAAGTTTCTGTTTTACCTCCTCATCTTTTATATACTGGATATAAACGCTGGATTGGTGGGTATGGCCCTCGGTTTTGGGGGTATTTTCGTCTTCCATCTCCTCAAATTCACCGTAGAGCACATCCTCAGCTTCTGACACACCGGGGTTCGTCATCTTACCATACCGTTTACGGATATCTTTCAGGTAATTATCCACAATATCGTCATCCACTTTAATCTTGTGGTAGTCTACCTCAATATCTTCCGAGAGTTCCAGATCAATATCCGGAGCTAATCCGATGTGATAGTAGAAGGCGAACTCGGTCTGGTTATCCCAGTCGATGGTATTGGCATGGTCATTATCGGGCAGTGGGTTACCGAGCACATTGAGCTCATTTTCTTTGATGTAGTTGTATACGGCGTCGGCCAGAATCTTATTCACTTCTTCGGCGAGCACGCTTTTACCGTACATCTTTTTAACGATCCCCATGGGCACTTTACCCTGTCTAAAACCAGGCATTTGCGCCTTCTTCTGCAGATTGGCCAGTTCTTTATCCACCTGCTGACGATAGTCTTCTTCGGTCAGGTGTACTGTCAGTGTCGCCTCCAGGTTTCCTTTCTTCTCCTGAGTAATCTCCATATAATCATTCTGATTTAAACATTTATACTGATGAAACGCGCCTGTAGTTATGCGTTTCCCACTTCATTTTCAGGGGCACAAATATACGATTAATTATGGAGATGTTAATAATGGATTGTCATCTATCGGCAGGTTAATCCGACACCTATCATTATTACAAGTGCAAATTTTTGGTAAGATAAAACCCCTTTCAAGGCTTTTTTTCTTATTAATCATTTTGTCTTATTTGTCATATTTTTTTAACCTGAGTATCTGATAGTTACCTTGACGAGTGTTCGTTGATAACTATCGTAATCATTTGATATTCACATGGTTAATCAAAGGGACAAATCGGGAGAAAAGGGACAAAATGTTTTTTTTCTCTTGGAGGTATAACTGTCTGTTTATTAGAGCTTTAGCTGCTCAAAAGTGCGGATGGAGGGACTCGAACCCCCACGCCTTGCGGCACCAGATCCTAAGTCTGGCGCGGCTACCAATTACGCCACATCCGCATAATCATCTATCCTGGTTATTTAGTGCAAAAGTACAATAAATTTAAAAACCTGCCCGCATATTACCTGAGAAAAACTACTCACCATCAGATGGGGCTTCAACCGGAATGGTAAAAGAAACAACGGATCCTTTACCTGCCTTACTGTTGATATATATGTTGCCTCCCTGCTTTTGGGCAAATTCCTTACACAACAACAAGCCGAGGCCACTACCCTTTTCCTCCGACGTACCATAGCTGCTATGCAAAGAATCAACACGAAAGAGCTTATCCTGATCCTCCTCTGAAATACCTACTCCATTATCGGCAATCGCTATTTCGATCATGTCAGGATGCTTATGAGAACGAATCTCAATATAACCGCCAGGATAAGTATATTTAAGCGCATTGGACAAAAGATTACGGACGATTGTATCGGTCATGTTTACATCACCCCAAACCTGAATACCATCATGCACCCTGTCAAATATATCAATGTTCTTTTCAAGGGTGTTCGCTTCAAAAAGCCTCACATTGTCACGAATAACATCCTTGATGTTGAAGCGTTCCGGATTATATTGAATCTTACCGGTTTGGGCCCTGGACCATTGCAATAGATTTTCAAGCAGATTATTGATTTTGAGAACCGATCTGTCCAGCTCAGACGCCAATTCCTTTAACTCTTCTTTTGATAAATGATCAATATCCCTTTTTAATAATCTTGAAAAACTTAGCACAGAAGCAAACGGATTCCGAAGGTCATGAGAAATGATAGAGAAAAACTTGTCCTTCGTCTGGTTGGTTTCTATGAGGTTCTTCTCATTTTCCTGCAACTGTTTGTTTAGCCTGTCTACCTTTTTCTTTTCAACAATAAGCGAATCGTTCAGTTCCTTTAACTTTTCGTTATTCCGGCTGATTTCCTCTTTCTGGGTTTTAAGCTTTTTATTCGTCCGACGCGATTCAATGAAACGATAATATTGAATGACCAGCAATAGCAGGATTAAAGCCATAAACAGCAACAGATAATTTCTTGACTGCCGTTGTTTCTCCAGATTGAGTTGCTGAATCTGACTGTTTTTCTGAAGAAGATCAATCTCATCCTGCTGCCGTTCACGGTCATACATCAGCTGCATCTCCATCACGCGCCTCCTGCTTTCTTCGTCATAGATACTATCTTTCAGACTAATATGTTTTTGCTGATACTCATAAGCATCCTTATACTGTTGTTGCTGATGCATTAACCGGCTCAAAAGATCATAATTCTCTGCCAGAATAGAGTGGATGTCAGCCTCATCGGCTATTTCAATACTTTTAAAAAAATAATCTTTTGCCCTATCCAACTCTCCGAAAGCCATATATGCACTCCCAAGGTCACGCGCCACCTGTGCTTTTCCTCTTTCAAGCTGCGCCTGTTCAAAATAAGCTTGCGCCTCACGCAAGATGTCGAGGGCATCATCATGTTTATTCTCTTCAATATACAAATTGCCAATAGCTTTCTGGGTTATGGCTATTTCACGTATATCATTGTATTCCAGTCGTATATTAAGCGCTTCACTAAAATACCTATGGGCTGCCTTATAGTTACCATTATGCTGGCTGATGATACCAAGATTATTCAATGAATATGCCTTAGACTGTTCCATCTCATGCTTCTCTGCAATGTTTAGAGCACGCCGATGGTATTCCTCAGCTTTATCATATTGTTCCTGTTCCTGATACAGATATCCGATATTATTTAATACCGTAAACTGGGAAGAGTCATCATCTCTGTCCTCATACATTTGAAGTCCCTCAAAATAATACTCCAATGCATTGTCGTAATAACCCTGGCCGTGAAAAATGACACCGAGGTTGATAAGCACTCGTGCATAACCTTCATCATCTTCAATGTCCTCAAACAACTGGCGGGCCTTGAACATGTTTTCATAAGCCTGTTTGAAATCTCCTTTTCGCCAATATAACAGGCCAAGATCAGTTAAACTTCTGCCGATATATTGCTGATCATCAAGGTCTCTGGCGATTTCAAGCGCCTTCATGACATACTCCTTCGCTAATTCCTGCTCTGATGATCGAATAGACCAGGCAAGAGTGATAAGTGCTTCCAGGCGAACAGAATCGGCAACCTCAGGATTATCTACCAGGTTCTTCAGACTGTCAGCCTCCGCATCATATTGGTCATTGGTAGTAGTGGCATATACCGGTGTGTGACATAAACCTGACCAAAGTAAAACGATTAGAAGCCAAAGAAACTTTTTCATCATGAAATAAAATTGACAATAAATAACCTTATCGTAAAGATAAACAAAAAAGGAATTCGTTTCGACAAAATATTATTTTTGGTTGATTAACGGAATAAAACGAAGATTGAAGCACAATAATACATGTATCCATTGCTTAGTATCAAATACCGCGCCATTGTTGTGATAATGGAATATTTATTCAATATTCACACCGGCAATTGCTTCATTGATATTCAATATGGTATCCCCAATTTTCTCACATGAAGTGATGAGCTTGTTAAAATAAAAGGCACTCTTGGCATGCGTGGGGTCTTTTTCAATATCATCAATCACGGCATCTTTAACCTGGTCGCGGAAAGCATTGATTTTCTTTTCAAGTTCCATGGCTTTTGGCAGGGATTGGCGTGCCTCGTGCGTACTGGTCTGCATATTCTCAAGCATCAGCTCGAAACCGTTATTAACCAGCTTAAACATCTCAAACAGATCACTACGCTGCTCCGGAGTGAAGTAAACCTTTTCCTTTTTCTTATCCGACAATACAGAGGACATCTTAAAACAAACATCACCAATCTTTTCAACTTCACTGCTGACAAGACGCATACGGCGCAATTCTTCGGCCGCATGTCCGCTTAACTGTTTCCTTGATATCTTGATCAGAAATGTGGTAATCTCTACCTCCACCCTGTCGGTTATTTCTTCATACTTACTGACCTTTCCCAGGAGATTCTGATATTCCTTTTTATCGGTTTCTATGATAAGTGCCGGGATAAAATTAAACATCCTTTGAGCGAGTTCCGCATATTTGCGAACCTCCTTTTTGGCCTGAAAGACTGATAACTCAGCCATGTGAAGGAATCCGCTGCTAAAATATTCGAGTTGTGGTCGTTCAAACTTTTTACCCCTGGAGGGTATTAAATACTCCACAAATTGAACGATATATCGACTGAGCCCTATCAGAAGCAGGGTGTTTGTAATATTAAATACGGTATGAAAAATGGACAGGCCAACGGGTATCCATGTGGCTGTCTCCATGGGGGACCCCAGTCCGAAATGAACCATAAAATGATCAATTCGACTCAGGAAGAATTTGAACAGGAGAAGCATCCATATAATACCTATCACATTGAAAACAGTATGGGCAAGGGCTGTTCGTTTGGCATATACATTCCCTACCAGGGCGGCCAGGTTGGCTGTAATGGTGGTACCGATATTTTCACCCAGCACGATAGCCGCGCCATGCTCATAACCAATCCAGCCAAAATTACACATCACCAGCGTAAGCGCCATCGTGGCACTGGAAGACTGGAGGATAATCGTAAGCAAGGTACCCAATCCCAGGAATAAAAAGGTGCTGTAAATCCCGTAATCGGTCATGTTTTGGATAAACCTGAACATCTCCGGGTTGTGTTCGAGATCAGGAACAGCATCTTTCAGGTAGTTCAGCCCCAGAAACAGCAAGGCAAAGCCCAGCAGTATCTGACCGGCTGAATTCAGACGCTCCCTTGAATTGAGCAACAAAGGGAAGCTTATTCCTATCAGCGGAATGGACAAAGCCGCGATATTGACCTTAAAACCGAGCAGGGAGATTAGCCAGGCAGTGGTAGTGGTCCCGATATTGGCGCCCATGATCACTCCCACGGACTGTATGAGGGTCATCAGACCGGCATTCACAAAGCTGACAACCATCACCGTAGATGCCGAAGAGGATTGCACAAGTGTAGTCAGTAAGAAGCCGGTAAAAACCCCTACAAATCGATTGGAGGTCATAGCAGCCAAAACAGACCGCATCTTATCCCCGGCAAACTTTTGAATGCCCTCACTCATGATTTTCATTCCGTAAAGGAACAAACTCAGTGATCCGAAAAGCGTGAGGAGATCGAAAAAACCAAAACTCATAATTTAGTTATTGGGTAGTCAAAAGTAGTCAAAAGTAATATTCAGGCAAGCTGAAATATCAACATTTTTTATATTAAAAAACACGATCCTGATTAACGGGCTCTGAGAATAAGTACGTAAAGGGAGTATGCTGGCGGTTTTAAGTGATGCGCTCATTAAGAAAAAGGAATAGTGCCTCTCAGGACAAGAATGGACCCGAAAGGCACTTTTTTATCTTCATCAACCATTACTTATTTGGTAAAACGAAAAGCCTTCCCCGGGTATTTTGCGGTTTCACCCATCATCTCTTCGATACGAAGCAGCTGATTATACTTGGCTATCCGTTCAGACCGGCAGGCTGAGCCGGTTTTTATCTGACCGGTGCCCAAAGCAACCGCCAGGTCCGCAATGGAAGTGTCTTCCGTTTCACCAGAACGGTGACTGATCACTGCCGTATAGTTGTTCCGGAAAGCCAGATTAACAGCATCAATGGTTTCAGACAGCGTACCGATCTGATTTACTTTTACGAGGATGGAATTGGCCACATTGGAGTCAATACCTTTCTGCAAACGTTTCACATTGGTGACAAACAGGTCATCTCCGACAAGCTGAACATCTTTGCCAAGTTTCTGGGTCATTAGTTCCCAGCCTTCCCAGTCATCTTCATCCATACCGTCTTCTATGGAGATTATGGGATAATTTTTCACCCAGTCGGCCCAGTAATCCACCATCTGAGCAGGTGTAAGCTTGTCGCCGGTGGATTTATGCAGGTGATAGACGTTCTCTTCCTTAATAAAGTACTCACTGGCAGCAGGGTCAAGGGTTAAACCGATATCGTCGCCCGGTTTGTACCCGGCTTTTTCGATGGCCTGCAGAATAAGCTGCACTGCTTCCTCATTTGATTTCAGGTTGGGGGCAAACCCTCCTTCGTCGCCCACGTTGGTAGAATACCCTTTCTTCTTGAGCACCGCTTTCAGGTTTTGGAAAATTTCGGCACCCATCTGAATCGCCTGGCTAAAGCAGGTTGCTCCGACAGGCATGATCATAAACTCCTGAAAATCGACGGAATTGTCAGCATGTGAACCACCATTCAGGATGTTCATCATGGGCATAGGCAGGGTATTGGCATTTACACCACCAATATAGCGAAACAATGGCTGACCGGTTTCCTGTGCAGCAGCATTGGCAACGGCCAAAGAAACGCCCAGAATGGCATTCGCCCCCAGTTTGGCTTTATTGTCTGTACCGTCGACCTCAAGCATAACCTTATCCACCAGTGCCTGATCGGTCACATGGAAGCCCTGAAGCTCATTATTTAAGACGGTATTTACATTATCAACCGCTTTCAATACGCCTTTGCCAAGGAATTTTCCTTTGTCGTCGTCTCGGAGCTCCACTGCTTCGTGAACACCGGTAGAAGCACCAGAAGGCACTGCTGCACGTCCGAGAATACCGTTTTCTGTAATCACATCAACCTCTATTGTGGGATTTCCACGTGAGTCGAGGATTTGTCTTGCATGAATATTTAAAATTGCGCTCATAAGTTTATGTGTTTTAATGTTTAGTCATTGAATTCAGCGTAAAGTTAAGTATATACGCAGAAATAAAAAAGGATAAAGCGACCCGGTCACTTCATCCCTTACACTTTTCATAGCACATTGCGTGAATGAATTATTGCTTATCTTCCGGCTTGTCTTCTGTATCTTCATCCGAAGATTTTTCTTCTTCAGAATCATCAGCCGGCTGGTCCTGTTTCTTTTTTGCGGCGGGTTGCTCTTCGGCGGCATCTTTATCATCTCCGGCAGGTTCCGTCTCCGCCTCAGGTTCATCGGCAGTTTCTGCTTCAGGTTCGGTTTTTTTATCCGTTGGCTCAGCCGTCTCCTCAGCAGCCACATCGGTGTCTTCAGCGTCGGTTGCTGCTTCTGCGGAGGCTTCTGCAGGTGCTTCCTGAGTATCATCGACTGTTTCGGCCGGTTTTTCAGCAGGCTCCTCCTGTGGGGTGGTATCGCCGACAGTGTCCCGGGCAGCAGCCGGAGCAGCTTGCCCGGTTGCCTCAGTATCTTTGGCTCCTTTCTTACCACGCCGTCTTCCTCTTCTGGTACGCCTGGCTGTTGTTTCTTCTTCTGTTTTCAGCATGGCTGTGTTGTAATCAACCAGTTCGATAAAACACATCTCTGCCGCATCCCCCTGACGAAAACCTGTTTTCAGAATACGGGTATATCCGCCCGGGCGGTCAGCCACTTTTTGTGCGACTTCCCGATACAGTTCACTGACAGCATGTTTGTTTTTCAGATAAGAAAAAACCATCCGGCGCGAATGGGTCGAATCCGTTTTAGAACGTGTAATCAGTGGCTCGACATATGTACGCAACGCCTTGGCTTTGGCTACCGTTGTATTGATCCTTTTGTTGAGAATTAATGCTGTGGCAAGACTCGACAAGGTTTCCTGCCTGTGCGCTGCCTTTCTCCCTAAACTATTAATCTTCTTTCTATGTCTCATTACTAAATTATTCCTTATCTAATTTGTACTTCGAAAGGTTCATTCCAAAATGGAGGTTCTTTGACTTAACAAGTTCTTCCAGCTCGGTAAGTGATTTTTTTCCAAAATTTCTGAACTTCAGCAGGTCATGTTTATTAAGTGCAACCAAATCTGCCAATGTTTCAACATCAGCTGCTTTCAGACAATTCAGGGCCCTTACCGAAAGGTCAAGATCCACCAGTTTTGTTTTCAGGAGCTGACGCATATGCAATGAATTCTCATCAAACTCCTCGCTGGATGCTTTTTCTTCTGTATCCAGGGTAATTTTCTCATTGGAGAACAACATAAAGTGTTGTATCAGAATATGTGCGGCTTCCTTCAGTGCTTCTTTGGGCTCAACAGAACCGTCGGTCAAAATCTCAATAACCAGCTTTTCATAGTCGGTCTTCTGTTCAACACGGTAGTTGTCAACGTGGTAGGTCACATTTTTAATCGGAGTAAAAATGGAATCGACAGCGATTGACCCAATAACCGGGTTAAGGCCTTTATTTTCTTCAGCAGGCACATAACCACGGCCCTTTTCAACTGTAAACTCAATATTCAGGTTGACAGATGGTTCCATCTCGCAAATGACCACATCGGGGTTCAGCACATAGAAATTCGACAGGGCATCATTCAGGTCACCTGCCTTAAACTGTTCCTGCCCGCTAATGGAGACACTGAATTTTTCGGATTCAGCATCCTCAACCTGTTTTTTGAAACGCACCTGTTTCAAATTCAGGATAATCTCCGTTACATCCTGTACAACTCCTTCGATGGTTGAAAACTCATGATCCACGCCCTCAATTTTTACTGAAGTAATGGCATAACCTTCCAGCGACGAGAGCAAAATTCTTCTGAGAGCATTGCCTATCGTAATGCCATAGCCTGGTTCCAACGGGCGAAATTCAAACTTCCCCAGCCGGTTATCGGACTCAAGCATAATTACTTTGTCCGGTTTTTGAAATGCTAATATTGCCATTGATACTTGTTTTTTGTGATAAAAAGGGGAACAAACATTACTTGGAATACAATTCCACTATGAGCTGCTCTTTAATATTTTCAGGGATCTCCTCGCGCTCGGGGTAGTTCAGGAATTTCCCTTTCGACATGTCCTGATCCCACTCCAGCCATGAATAATTGCCTGACCGTGAAGACAATGAATCAGTAATCGCCTCGAGGCTGCGTGAGCGTTCACGTACGCCGATGATATCACCGGGCTTTACTGTATATGATGGAATATTTACTATCTGATCGTTAACAGTAATATGGCGATGGCCGACAAGCTGGCGGGCTGCGTTACGTGTCGGGGCGATTCCAAGCCTGTAAACAACATTGTCGAGGCGGGCTTCCAAAAGCTGGAGCAATATTTCTCCGGTAATCCCTTTTTGGCGAACAGCTCTCTTAAAAGTATTGGCAAACTGCTTCTCCATTAAGCCATAGGTAAACCTGGCCTTTTGTTTCTCAAGCAGCTGAATACCATATTCTGACTTTTTACGTCTTTTCCGCATCTGACCGTGCTGTCCCGGCGGATAATTTTTCTTTTCAAATGATCTGTCTGCACCGAAAATGGGATCTCCAAACTTACGGGCTACCTTTGTTTTAGGTCCTAAATATCTTGCCATGCTAAATCTTTATAAATCTTTTGGTGTTTAACAAACAAATTTGATGTTACACTCTCCTGCGCTTTGGGGGGCGACAACCGTTGTGTGGCAACGGTGTCACATCTACGATCTCAGCGACTTCAAGCCCGGTTGCGTGTAATGTACGTATAGCCGACTCTCTGCCCGAACCGGGACCCTTTACGTAAACCTTAACCTTACGCATACCCAGATCATATGCAGTTTTTGCAGCATCCCCTGCTGACAGCTGACCGGCATAAGGGGTATTCTTTTTAGAACCCTTAAATCCGTTCTTCCCGGCTGAAGACCAGGATATAACCTGTCCCTGCTGATTTGTCAATGTAACAATGATATTATTGAAAGAAGCAAAAATATGGGCCTGGCCGGTTGGCTCAACCTTTGCTACTCTTCTTTTGGCACTTCTGCCTTTTCCTGATTTTGCCATAATACTATATTAACGGTTTTTCTGATCAAGGGGTGTTCAACACCCACATCAATAACAATCGGAATTATTTCACTGCCTTTTTCTTATTGGCAACGGTTTTTTTCTTCCCTTTTCGTGTACGTGCGTTATTTTTTGTTCTTTGCCCGTTCAAAGGCAGGCCAATACGATGGCGAATACCGCGGTAGCAGCCTATGTCCATCAAACGTTTGATGTTCATCTGCGTCTCAGACCTTAACGACCCTTCCACTTTATAATGATCATTAATAACATTACGGATCTGGGTCAGTTCATGGTCTTCCCAATCCTCAACAGTCTTATTGGGATCTACCTTGGCGGTTTCCATTACCTCACGGGCAAGACTGTGTCCGATACCGTAAATGTAGGTGAGACTTACCACCCCTTTTTTGTTTCTTGGAATATCAACTCCAGCTATACGTGCCATATTCTTATATCCTTTGTATAAATTAGTAATCTATCCCTGACGTTGCTTAAATTTCGGGTTTTTCTTATTGATCACATACACTTTGCCCTTCCTGCGTATTACTTTACACTCAGAGCTCCTTTTTTTAATCGACGTCCTGACTTTCATTTTATTGTAAATTAATTATATAGTTGCAAATCATTATTTGTACCTGAATGTGATACGCCCTTTGGTCAGGTCATAAGGCGACATTTCAACCTTGACCTTGTCGCCGGGAAGTATCTTGATATAATGCATGCGCATTTTCCCGGAAATATGGCCGGTAATCACATGTCCATTTTCCAGTTCTATACGGAACATGGCATTTCCAAGTGATTCAATAACCGTACCGTCTTGTTCTATTGATGGTTGCTTTGCCATAATCAACGAATAATGACTGTGTTTTCTTTATTTGACTTTAACGCTTCTTCCAGGAATTCAAAACTAGAAAGCGGTTCAGCTTTACCATTTATAACAGCTACCGTATGTTCATAATGCCCTGAGGGTTTTCGGTCTGCTGTTCTGATTGTCCAGCCATCCTTTTCCTGCACAACAAAACGCTGCCCCATATTGATCATGGGTTCAATGGCGACGACCAGACCTTCTTTAACAGGTGTTCCTGTTCCCCTCCTTCCATAATTCGGAAGTTCAGGTGGTTCATGAAGCTGTTTGCCAACCCCATGTCCGACAAGCTCTCTTACCACGGTATATCCAGCTTTTTCAGCATGATTTTGTATGCTGGCAGAAACATCGCCCAGGGTATTACCAACGGCTGTCTTTTCTATACCACGCCATAAGCACTGCAGGGTTGTTTTCAGCAGGCGTTTTACCTCATTGCCGATTTCACCGATGGCATATGTATAAGCCGAGTCCCCATAGTAGCCGTTTTTCAGTACCCCACAATCCACCGACAGAATCATTCCCTCCTTTAATGGTTTATCATTGGCAAATCCATGAACCACAACCTCATTGGGCGACATGCACAGCGAAAATGGAAAGCCGTGATAACCCTTAAAAGCAGGTACAGCATCATGGTCACGAATATACGTTTCGGCCAGTTGATCCAGTTCCCTGGTCGTAACGCCGGGTCTGAGATGCTTAGCGACCTCGGCATGGGTTTTTGCAACAAGTAAAGAGCTTTCGCGTATTAATTCAATTTCATCACGGGTCTTATATTGAATCATGGTTATCAGGTTTTTAGCCGGTCATGCCGATGGGCGAAGAGCGGCCTTTGATCCGACCCGTTTTGGTAAGTCCGTCATAATGACGCATCAACAAATGACTTTCGATTTGCTGAAGGGTGTCTAACACAACCCCAACCATGATTAACAGTGACGTACCGCCAAAAAACTGTGCAAACTGTCCGGTGACACCTACCAGGCTGACCAAAGCAGGCATAATAGCTACAAAGGCCAGGAACAATGATCCCGGAAGGGTTATCCTGGACATCACATTATCAATAAATTCAGCCGTCTTTTTGCCGGGTTTCACACCGGGAATAAAACCGCCATTCTTTTTCATATCTTCTGCCATTTGATTTGGATTCACGGTAATGGCAGTATAAAAATAGGTAAACAGTATAACAAGTACGGCAAACGTAAAGTTGTACCAGAAACCGGTAAAATCAGACATGGTGGCGGCAAAACCGCTCAGGGCATCCGAAAACCCGGCGAGAGTAATTGGAATAAACATAATTGCCTGTGCAAAGATAATCGGCATAACACCTGCGGCATTTACTTTAAGGGGAATATACTGGCGGACACCTCCATACTGACGGTTTCCCACGACACGTTTGGCAAACTGCACCGGGATTCGCCGCTGTCCCTGAACAAGCATAATTACCAGGACCACGACACCCATCAGAATAACAAGTTCCACCAGAAAGATAACCAAACCACCTCCGGCGGCCTCCATACGCGCGATAAATTCGGCAAAAAGTGCAAATGGCAGCTGGGCGATGATCCCGATCATAATCAGCAGGGAAATACCGTTACCAATACCTCTTTCGGTGATACGTTCACCAAGCCACATAACAAACATTGTCCCGGAAATGAGGATGATCACGGAAGAGATCATAAAAAACATTGACGGGCTGGTAGCCCCGGGGTCAAAGGGGGAAATGGCCTGGGGTGGCAATTGGGAAACAAGATTTGCCAGATAGGCGGGGGCCTGGGCACCGGTAATAAATACTGTCAGGTACCTTGTAATCTGGTTGATCTTTTTACGTCCACTCTCTCCTTCTTTCTGCAAACGCTGGAAATAGGGAACGGCAATACCGAGGAGCTGTATCACAATCGATGCACTGATATAGGGCATGATTCCGAGTGCAAAGATAGAAGCGTTAGAAAACGCACCACCGGAGAACATATTCAGCAAACCGAGCAAACCCTCCTGGGTTTGTGCCTCTAATGCCTGAAGCTGTCCCGGATCAACACCCGGCAGGACCACATAAGAGCCCAGTCGATAAATCAGGATAATGCCCAGTGTATTCAGGATCCTTACACGAAGGTCCTCGATATTATAGATGTTAATTAAGGTTTGAATAAATCGTTTCATTCCTGGCGTTTATATCCGGTTTACAGTTCCACCTTTACCTTCAATGGCTTCAACGGCTGTTTTTGAAAAGGCGTGGGCGGTTATATTAATTTTGGCATCAAGCTTGCCTTTTCCAAGAATCTTCACTTTATCATTTTTGGAGGCAAAGCCGTTTTGGATCATCGTTTCGGGGTCAATGGTGTCCACACCTTTCTCATCAACAAACTTTTGCAGTCTGTCAAGGTTTATACCCCGATATGCAACCCTGTTGCGATTTTTAAAACCAAACTTTGGGACCCGTCTTCCCAGGGGCATCTGTCCACCCTCAAAACCAGCTCTACGGCTATAGCCTGAACGTGACTGTGCACCTTTGTGGCCGCGTGTAGCGGTACCACCGGCTCCAGATCCCTCACCACGGGCAATACGTTTACGGCGTTTGACAGATCCTTTTGCAGGTTTTAGTCTACTTAAATCCATTGTCTATTACAAATTTAAAAATATTGAACAAAACGACATCATTCATTCACTTCTTCAACGGAAACCAGATGCTTCACCTTCTCAATCATCCCGTCTATCTGAGGTGAGACGTTGAGATACACCGGCCGGTTCATCCGTTTTAAACCAAGTGCATCCAGTGTTTTTTTCTGGCGTGCAGGGCGGCCGATTCTGCTTCTTGTCTGAACGATTTTATACTTTTTCATTTCCGGTTCTTTATAAAAATTAGCCGTTAAATACTTTATCGAGGTTTACACCGCGCTGTTGTGCAACGGCATGCGGGTCACGAAGCTTGGTAAGGGCATCAATGGTCGCTTTAACAACACTGTGCGGGTTGGCAGAGCCCTGTGATTTGGCCAGAACATCTGTTACACCAACACTTTCAAGCACCGCACGCATGGCGCCTCCGGCAATAACACCGGTACCGTGGGCCGCAGGTTTCAGCAGGACACGACCACCACTGTATTTCCCTTCCTGATAGTGGGGGATGGTACCTTTCAGGATCGGAACCTGGATCAGATGCTTTTTGGCATCATCAATCCCTTTGCTGATGGCAGTAGTTACCTCTTTGGCTTTACCAAGACCGTAACCGACCACACCATTCTCATTGCCAACCACCACAATGGCGGAAAAGCTAAAGGTCCGACCTCCTTTGGTCACTTTGGTTACCCGTTGTATGCCGACCAACCTGTCTTTGAGTTCGATCTCGCTTGACTTTACCTTTTTAATGTTTACGTTTGCCATAATTTAGAAATTTAAGCCTCCTTCCCGGGCTCCTTCTGCCAATGATTTAACTCTTCCGTGATACAGATAACCATTACGGTCGAACACGATATTATTAATACCTGCTTCTTTTGCCCTTTCGGCAATCACCTTGCCAACTTCCCGGGCGACTTCCGTTTTGTTACCTTTCTTTTCCCCGGCTTCTTTTGTCAATGAAGAAGTAGAAGCCAGCGTCCTGCCTTCATCATCATCGATCAGCTGGGCATAAATGGCTTTATTGCTTCTGAAAACGGAAAGCCTGGGCTTATCCTGGGTACCACGCACTCTTTTACGTACACGGTACTTTACCTTGGTTCTTCTGTCGAGTTTTTTTACTATTCTTGCCATCCTGATAAAGGAATTTTATATGGTTACGATTACTTAGCAGCAGCTTTACCGGCTTTTCTGCGTATCTCTTCGCCTTTGAAGAGTACACCCTTGCCTTTGTAAGGCTCCGGTTTGCGCAATGAACGAATCTTTGCCGCAACCTGGCCAAGTAACTGCTTATCTATTGATTCAAGTGTGATTGCAGGGTTCTTACCTCTTTGGGTGACCGTCTCTACCTTAATCTCTTCCGGTATTTCAAAAAAGACAGAATGGGAATAACCGAGCGCCAGTTCCAGTAGCTGCCCATTATGAGTGGCTTTGTAACCCACTCCCACAAGCTCCAGTTCAATCTTATATCCTTCGGAGACACCAATGACCATGTTTCTTAGCAGTGACCTGTACAGGCCATGCATGGCTTTATGTTGTTTGCTGTCTGAAGGCCGGTCAACGTGCACCTCTTCCTCATTAATAATAACTTTTATGTCTTTATCAATGGGCTGGGTAAGCTCTCCTTTGGGACCTTTAACCGTAACAAGGTTCTCATCAGTGACGGATATGGACACTCCCTGAGGTATATTGATTGGATAACTTCCTATACGTGACATATTTCCTGTATTTAGCTTACGTAACAAATAATTTCGCCGCCAACATTCAGCTTGTGAGCTTCTTTGTCGGTTATAAGGCCATTGGAGGTTGAAATAATGGCTATTCCAAGACCATTTAACACCCGGGGGATCTCCTTGCTGTTGCAAAAGCGTCTCAGGCCGGGACGGCTTACCCGCTGAAGTTCATTAATCGCCGGAATCCTGGAGACCGGATGATATTTCAGCGCTATTTTGATGACCCCTGGTACTTTGTCATCTTCAAACTTATAATTGAGTATGTATCCTTTGTCAAAAAGAATTTTGGTAATCTCTTTTTTAAGATTGGATGCAGGGATCTCAACCACCCGGTGATTGGCCTTGATGGCGTTCCTAATTCTTGTCAGATAATCTGCAATGGGATCGGTTATCATCTTCTTTAAAACTTATTATTGTAAATAATCTTACCAACTAGCCTTTGTAATACCCGGAATCAATCCGTTATTGGCCATTTCCCGGAAATTGATACGGGAAACACCAAACTGACGCATGTATCCTTTGGGTCTGCCGGTTAACTGGCAACGGTTGTGCAGCCGAACGGGAGAAGCATTCCGCGGAAGCTTTTGAAGGGCTTCCCAGTCACCTTTCGCTTTCAGCTCGGCTCTTTTTGCTGCATATTTTGCTACCAGCTTGGCGCGTTTCCGGTCTCTGGCTTTCATGGATTCTTTTGCCATGGCTATCGTCTATTTACTGGTTCTTAAATGGGATTCCAAATTCTTTTAGCAAGGTAAAGGCTTCTTTATCGGTATCGGCAGAGGTAACAAAGGTCAGGTCCATACCATTGATTTTGTTTACCTTGTCGATATTGATCTCCGGAAAGATAATCTGCTCCGGGACACCAAACGTATAGTTACCCCGTCCGTCAAAGCCTTTTTCGCTGATACCTTTAAAGTCGCGTATTCTTGGCAGGGAAACAGCGATCAGCCTGTCAAGAAATTCATACATACGATTACCGCGCAGGGTAACACGGACACCGACAGGCATGCCTTTTCTCAGCTTAAAACTGGAGATGTCTTTCCTGGACTTTGTCGGCACAGCCTTTTGTCCGGCAATCAACGACATCTCTTCAAGCGCCGTATCAAGAATCTTCTTGTCGGTAATAGCCTCACCTACACCCTGATTAAGGCTTATCTTAACCAGTCTTGGCACCTGCATCCGGTTTTTATAACCAAACTCTTTCATCAATGCAGGAGCGATTTCGTTTTCGAACTTGTCTTTCAGTCTTGGTTTATAGCTCATTACTTAATTACCTCCCCTGTCTTTTTGGAATACCGTACGTATTTATTGTTCTCATCCAGTTTTCTTCCAATTCGTGTCGGATTACCTTTATCATCAACAACCATCAGGTTGGAGATATGGATACTGGATTCTTTTTTCAAAATACCACCCTGGGGATTCGTTGCGTTGGGTTTGGTATGTTTAGAAACCATATTAACACCTTCAACCAAAGCTCTTTGATTTTTCTGATCCACCATAAGCACCTTGCCTGTAGCGCCTTTTTCGTTGCCGGCAATCAGCTTAACGGTATCTCCCTTTTTTATCTGCGTCTTGGACTGCATATCAGTTATTTTTTTAAAGCACTTCAGGTGCCAAAGAAACGATTTTCATAAATTGTTTTTCGCGCAACTCCCGGGCTACAGGACCAAATATTCGTGTCCCGCGCATCTCTTCCTGGCCGGTCAGGAGTACAACAGCATTATCATCAAAACGAATATAGCTGCCGTCATCACGTCTGATATCTTTTTTGGTACGTACGACCACTGCTGTGGATACTGTACCTTTTTTAATGTTGCCCGAGGGCAAGGCGTTCTTCACCGAAACAATGATTTTATCGCCAATACTGGCGTATCTGCGGCGGGTACCACCCAGGACCCTTATGCAAAGCACTTCTTTAGCGCCACTGTTATCCGCTACCGAAAGTCTGGATTCCTGCTGTATCATAATTACTTCGCTCTTTCAAGAATTTCAACTAATCTCCAACATTTCCTCTTGCTCAAAGGCCTGGTTTCCATGATACGGACTGAATCGCCGATATTGGTATCATTATTCTCATCATGGGCCATAAAGCGGGATGTCTTCTTAACAAATTTTCCGTATTTGGGGTGACGTATCCGTCTGAGGACTTCTACAACAATAGATTTGTCCATCCTGTTACTTACAACAAGACCTGTCCTTTCTTTTCTGGGTTTTCTGGTTTCCATCTCAACAGTTACTTTTTATTTTCTTCCAATTCCCTTTTCCGTAGCTCTGTCAGGATGCGGGCAACGGTCCTGCGGTAGTCTCTGATTTTAAGCGGGTTTTCCAACGGGGATACCGCATGGTTCATCTTCAACTTACGCAAGTGTTTGCGCTCTTCATCCAGACGTTCCTGGAGCTCACCGGTTGACGTTTCACGTATTACACTCTGCTTCATCTTTACGCTAGTTTTAGTGTTTGTCAGCTATCCTGCCTTTTGCTTTTCTCCGGGCAGGTAGGGTAAAAAATCCAGACAGGTAACGGCTGCGTGTATGATTAATCCCCTGCAAAAAGGCTGCAAATTTACAAAAAAATTCACATTAAGCCTTCATTATTATTCAACATAATCTCTTCTTACAACAAATTTTGTTGTGATGGGCAATTTTTGGGCCCCAAGGCGCATGGCTTCCATCGCGGTTTCTCTCGGTACCCCATCCGCTTCAAACATGATGCGACCCGGGGTTACCCTGGCAACAAACAGTTCAGGAGCACCTTTACCTTTACCCATACGTACTTCTGCCGGTTTCTTGGTAATCGGTTTATCAGGAAAAATACGAATCCAAAGCTGGCCCTGCCGTTTCATGCGGCGTGTAATAGCCTGGCGGGCAGCCTCTATCTGACGCGATGTAATCCAGGTGGCACCCAAAGACTTCATACCAAATGAGCCAAAAGCCAATTCGGCACCACGCTTGGTGTTGCCTTTCATCCGGCCCTTCTGCATCTTCCTGAATTTGGTTTTCTTAGGCTGTAACATTATTATTAAACGTTTTATAAAGTTGACATCAACACTGTTTATTTCTTCTTCCGACGACCTGTACGACCACCCTGCTTAGTCTTTGCCGTTTCTTCAACGAAAGGCGTCAGTTCAGGTTTGCCATAAATCTCTCCTTTGCAGATCCAAACCTTTGTTCCGATACGACCATAGGTAGTATGTGCTTCCACATTAGCAAAATCGATGTCGGCGCGAAGTGTATGCAAAGGAATCCGGCCTTCCTTATAGGTTTCATTACGAGCCATTTCAGCTCCTCCAAGGCGACCACCAACTCTTACCTTTATCCCTTCTGCACCCAGACGCATGGTTGATGATATAGCCGTCTTTACAGCACGACGGAAGGAAATCCTTCCTTCAATCTGCTTGGCTACATTCTGGGCAACCAAAAAGGCATCAAGCTCCGGACGCTTGATCTCACTAATATTGATCTGGATCTCCTTACCGGTAAGCTTCTTCAGCTCTTCCTTAAGTTTATCCACTTCCGCTCCACCTTTACCAATAATAATACCGGGGCGGGCTGTATGGATATTAACTGTTACCAGCTTTAGGGTCCGTTCAATAAAAATTTTCGAAACACCTGCCTTGGAAAGGCGAACATACAAATACTTACGGATCTTATCGTCTTCTACCAGCTTGGCAGCATACTTGTTGCCACCATACCAATTGGACTCCCATCCCCTGATAATACCAAGCCTAAGGCCGATTGGATTAGTCTTTTGTCCCATCTGAGCTATATTTATTCGTTTGTATTTTTACTATCCACAAAGAGGGTGACATGATTGGAACGTTTCCTGATGCGGTGTGCACGTCCCTGCGGCGCAGGCCGTAAACGTTTCAGCATTCTTGCCCCGTCAACATGAATGGATTGTACATAGAGATTGCTGTCTTCAAGACGTACACCCTCATTTTTATTCTGCCAGTTGGCAATGGCTGAAAGCAAAAGCTTTTCCACGCTCCTGGCGGCTTCTTTTTTGCTATATCTAAGGATAGCCAGAGCCCGGTTTACGTCCTCACCCCGTATCATGTCTGCTACCAGACGCATCTTTCTGGGTGAAGTAGGACAATTTTTCAACCTGGCGTAATACTGAGTCTTCTTTGCCTCCTTATATTGTTCAGCCCTGATATGTTTTCTTACTCCCATTGCTACGATCTATTTATTTTTTGCCTTTATCTTTTTTACCTGCGTGTCCGCGAAAGATGCGGGTAGGTGCAAATTCTCCCAGCTTGTGTCCAACCATGTTCTCGGTAATGTAGACGGGGATGAATTTGTTGCCATTATGAACGGCAATTGTCAGCCCGACAAACTCCGGAGAGATCATGGATGCGCGTGACCATGTTTTAATCACTGACTTTTTCTTGCTGGCGGCCATGGCCAACACCTTTTTTTCAAGCTTGTGATGTATATAAGGTCCTTTTTTCAGTGAACGACTCATATCTGTAAATTTTTCCTGTTATATTCTGATTATTTTTTCCTTTTCTCCAAAATGAGCCTGTTAGAAGCTTTTTTCTTATTGCGGGTTTTATACCCTTTCGCAGGCAATCCTTTACGGCTTCTGGGATGTCCGCCGGAAGCACGTCCTTCACCACCACCCATGGGATGGTCGATCGGGTTCATTACAACAGGACGTGTACGCGGGCGGCGACCCAGCCAACGACGTCGGCCTGCCTTACCTGACATTTCATGCATTTTGTCAGGATTGGAAACCGTGCCAATGGTGGCTTTACAGGTGGCAAGCACCATGCGAACCTCACCGGAGGGCATTTTTAAGGTGGCATATTTCCCTTCGCGGGAAATAAGCTGGGCATAACCTCCGGCACTGCGGGCCATTTTGCCACCCTGCCCGGGACGAAGCTCAATATTATGGACTACCGTACCCAACGGTATGTTTTTCAAAAACAGCGCATTACCAACCTCAGGCAATGCCTTCTCACCCGACATCACTGTCTGTCCAACTTGTATCCCGTTCGGCGCTATCATATACCGTTTCTCACCATCTGCATAAAACAAAAGGGCGATGCGGGCAGACCGGTTTGGATCATACTCAATGGACTTAACCGTAGCAGGTATTGCATCTTTATCACGTTTAAAGTCTATACAACGATACCTGCGTTTATGACCACCGCCTACATGGCGCGTCGTCATTTTGCCCCAGCTGTTCCTGCCGCCCGTTTTATGTTTCCCGGATACCAAACTCTTCTCCGGTTTGGCGACAGTTAAATCATCAAACGCGCTTATCATTTTATTGCGCTGACCGGGTGTCGTGGGTTTGAATTTTTTTAAAGCCATGAATCCTTATATATTGCTGTAAAAATCAATTGTTTCGCCTTCGTTTAATGTCACGATGGCCTTTTTAAAAGAACTTTTCCGGCCGGTCTGAATCCCGGTACGGGTATAGCGGGTTTGACGCTTACCCAAAAATACCATGGTATTTACCGACTCAACTTCTACACCGTACATCTCCTCAACAGCATGTCTGATCTGAGACTTGGTGGCTTTCTTGTTTACGATGAAACCATAACGGTTTGGAAACTTTTCGGTTACCGCCGTCATCTTCTCGGTTATTAGTGGTTTAATTAAAACTTCCATGTCCTTATATATTTACCGGGTTAACAAACATAAAACCCTTTATACATCCTTAGATTTAAGTAAATTATTTTCCAGCTCTTTTATGGCGCTTTCCATAACCAATATCCGGTCGGCCCGCAGTATGGTATAAGTGCTTAACTGCGTTGCCTGCATAACCTGGGTATTGGGTATATTCCTGGAAGACAGCTGCAGCATGCGGTCCGGTCCGGGCATAACAAGCAAAGATTTTTTACCGTCCAGATCAAACTTTTGCAATATCTCGTTGTACTTCCTGGTTTTTGGCTCTTCCAATGAGAAGTCCTCCACAACAACCAGTTTGTCATCTTTTTGCTTATACGTCAAGGCCGATTTCCTGGCCAGCGTTTTAACTTTTTTATTGACTTTAAAAGAGTAATCCCTTGGTTTGGGCCCGAATATGGTACCTCCTCCACGTAACAGCGGATTTTTGATATCGCCAATACGGGCGGCTCCGGTACCTTTCTGGCGGCGAAGCTTGGCTGTACTGCCTTTTACTTCACCACGCTCTTTGGTTTTGTGTGTCCCCTGACGACGGTTCGCCAGATGCTGTTTTACATCCAGGTAGATAGCATGATCGCTCGGGGAAATACCAAATATCCCTTCATCCAGGTCAATGGTCTTTGACGTCTTGCTTCCATCTATATTATAAACTGCTAGCTCCATCTCTCAATAATTAAATATGATCCATTTGGCCCTGGTACAGAGCCTTTTACAACAACAATATTATTTTCGGGGATCAGTTTCATGATCTGAAGGTTGATCATTTTTACCCGATTACCGCCGGTACGTCCGGCCATACGCATTCCTTTAAAAACACGGGAGGGCCAGGATGAAGCACCCAGTGAACCAGGAGCCCTGAGGCGGTCCTGCTGGCCGTGAGTCTTTTGACCAACACCGGAAAACCCATGACGTTTCACAACACCCTGAAAACCTTTTCCTTTACTGGTACCTACCACATCAATATATTCACCTTCAATGAAAATATCAACCTTGACCTCATCACCAAATTGCTTCTCGTGCCCTTCTTCAAAACGGGTGAACTCCCTGATGATTTTCTTGGGAGTGGTTTTCGCCTTGGCAAAATGACCACGTAAAGGCTTGGAGGTCAATTTTTCACGCTGATCTTCATATGCCAACTGGATGGCATTGTACCCATCACTTTCCTTTGTCTTAATCTGCGTAACAACACATGGACCAGCTTCTATCACCGTGCATGGGACATTCTTCCCAGAGGCATCAAATATGCTGGTCATACCAATTTTTTTACCTATAATTCCTGACATCGCTTGTCGTTTTAAACTTTACGCAATAGTAAATTACTCACTTCTTCTTTAGACTTTGATCTCAACTTCAACACCACTTGGCAACTCCAGTTTCATTAGGGCATCCACCGTCTTGGAAGAAGTTGAATAAATATCCAGCAAACGTTTGTAAGAACTCAGCTGGAACTGTTCCCTGGCCTTTTTGTTCACAAAAGGAGACCGCAATACGGTAAACTTCTTCTTGTTCGTCGGCAATGGTATTGGCCCATTTACAACCGCTCCTGTGGTCTTTACTGTCTTTACGATTTTTTCGGCAGATTTATCTACCAGATTGTAATCGTAGGATTTTAATTTTATTCGAATTTTGTGACTCACGGTTTATTCTTTTTTATTGACAAAATTACGATTTAACGCCATATAGTTTTTCAATAACCTCATCTGCAATATCTCGTGGAACTTCCTGAAATTCTGAAAATTCCATTGTCGACATGGCACGGCCGCTGGTGAGCGTACGTAATGAGGTTACATAACCAAACATTTCCGCCAATGGTACCTGCGCATTCACCACCTGCAGGTTAGCCCTTGAGCCGATATCATTCAGATGTCCCCTGCGGCGATTAATATCACCAACCACATCCCCCAGGTATTCTTCAGGGGTAACCACTTCGAGCTGCATTACTGGTTCAAGCAATACAGACTTTGCTTTTTTACATGCATTTTTGTAGGCGATCTTGGCAGCCAGCTCAAAGGAGAGGGCATCAGAGTCAACACTGTGATATGATCCATCCAGCAGCCTGACCTTTAAGTTATCCAGCGGATAGCCTGCCAAAACCCCATTTTGCATGGCATTCTTAAACCCTTTCTCTATGGCCGGTATAAATTCTTTGGGGATATTGCCGCCTTTCACTTGATCGATAAACTGAAGTCCGGAGACACCTTCATCCGCCGGACCAACCTCGACTTCCAAATCGGCAAATTTTCCTTTACCGCCAGTCTGTTTCTTGTAAACCTCACGATGCTTAACCGTAGTGGTAATGGCTTCTTTATAGGCAACCTGAGGAGCTCCCTGGTTGGCAGCCACTTTAAACTCACGCTGCAGTCTGTCAAGGAGTATATCTAAATGCAACTCACCCATTCCGCTGATAATGGTCTGGCCACTATCGGGGTCAGTCTGTACTATA
Organism: Bacteroidales bacterium; assembly: GCA_041686485.1. Classification (GTDB taxonomy): domain Bacteria; phylum Bacteroidota; class Bacteroidia; order Bacteroidales; family UBA7960; genus PUPG01. Next base: position 64,021 of record JAWLDT010000002.1, read on the forward strand.
AAAGTCGGATCCTCCTCAGAAAGCTTGGTCAGGGCAACATTCAGTTTATCCAGGTCTGCCTGGGTCTTGGGTTCAATAGCAACACTGACCACAGGCTCCGGGAAATTCATGGATTCAAGCAGGATCGGGTGCTTTTCATCACAGAGTGAATCACCGGTGTGTATATTTTTAAAGCCAACAGCTGCTCCAATATCTCCCGCTTCTATCTTTTCGATCGGATTTTGTTTGTTGGCATGCATTTGCAGGATACGTGATATGCGTTCCTTCTTTTTTGTTGAGGCATTCCATACGTAGGAACCGGCATTGAGTGAGCCACTATATACACGGAAGAAGCAAAGCCGACCAACATAGGGGTCTGTGGCAATTTTAAAAGCCAGGGCAGCAAACGGCTCTCTGGCATCAGCCTTGCGCGTCTCAACAGCTTCAGTCTTTGGATTCAACCCTTCAATGGCTTCCACATCCATCGGGGAAGGCAAAAACTTTACGACGGCATCCAGCAATGCCTGTATTCCTTTATTTTTAAATGCTGATCCGCAGAGGACAGGCGTTATCCTGCGATCGATCGTGGCTTTACGAATAATGGAGATCATCTCCGTTTCGGAGATTGAATCCGGGTCTTCAAAAAACTTCTCAAGGAGCTGTTCACTTTCCTCTGCGCAACCTTCTACCAGGCTGGCCCGGTACCTTGTAACGGTATCCTTCAGATCATCCGGTATAGGCACTTCAATAAATTTTGCTCCAAGGCTCTGGTCTTCCCATACAAAGGCTTTATTGGTAATAAGGTCAACAACGCCTTTAAATTCATCCTCGTAACCAATGGGTACTTGCAGTGGAACCGCATTCATTCCGAGGCGTTCCCTGATCTTATCCACCACACCAAAAAAATCTGCCCCGGCACGGTCCATCTTATTGATGAAACTAATACGGGGCACACCATATTTATCGGCCTGGCGCCAGACTGTTTCTGACTGTGGCTCAACACCTCCGACAGCACAAAACAGGGCAATTGCACCATCGAGCACACGCAGGCTTCTTTCAACCTCAACGGTAAAATCCACGTGCCCGGGGGTGTCGATGATATTTACTTTATAATCAGTATCCTGATAATTCCAGTACGTTGTAGTGGCAGCAGAGGTTATGGTTATACCACGCTCCTGCTCCTGCACCATCCAATCCATGGTTGCGGAGCCATCATGGGTCTCACCCAAACGGTGTTTAATACCGGTATAAAACAATATCCGCTCAGTAGCGGTTGTTTTACCGGCATCAATGTGCGCCATGATACCTATATTGCGTGTATGTGTTAAATCTCTTGCCATTTATGTTAAAAACGATTTCGCTTTTTTAAAACCTGAAGTGGGAGAAGGCTTTGTTGGCATCGGCCATCCGATGCGTATCTTCCTTACGTTTGAAGGCGGCACCTTCTTCCTTGCTGGCAGCAATAATTTCACCGGCCAGCTTGGCGGCCATACCCTTCTCATTACGCTTGCGGGCGAATTTGATCAGGTTTTTGATACCAACGGATATTTTTCTGTCCGGACGTATTTCTGCCGGAATCTGAAAGGTGGCACCACCAATACGGCGGCTGCGAACCTCAACGGCAGGAGTTACATTAGCCAACGCTTTTTTAAAGAGTTCCAGGCCATCTTCATTTGTTTTTTCAGAAACAATATCAATGGCATCATAAAAAATGTTGTATGCCAGATTTTTCTTCCCCCGCAACATCATATTGTTCACAAAACGGGTCACCAGTGTGTCATTAAACCTGGGGTCCGGAAGCAGGATGCGCTTTTTGGGTTTTGTTTTTCTCATGGGTCCTGTTAAATTTTATCTGCTGGATCAAACTATTTTTTTGCCTTTGGCCTCTTGGTTCCATATTTGGACCGGCGCTGATTTCGTCCTTCAACACCGCTCGTGTCAAGGGCACCCCTTACAATATGATACCTTACACCAGGCAGGTCCTTCACCCTGCCACCACGCAACAATACAATGGAGTGCTCCTGAAGGTTATGTCCCTCGCCGGGAATATAGGCATTCACTTCACGCCCATTGGTCAATCTGACCCTGGCAACCTTACGCATGGCAGAATTAGGTTTTTTGGGCGTTGTGGTATAAACACGAACACAAACCCCCCTGCGCTGCGGACAAGACTCCAATGCTGGTGAATCACTCTTATAGGTTACTTGCCGGCGTCCCTTTCGAACCAATTGCTGAATTGTTGGCATACGATTATTTTATAATGATTAATAAAAAATTGCGTTTCTGCTGTTTTAATACTTTAAAATCAACCCTTTCCGTTTTTTTGGGAGTGCAAAGGTAGAAGTTATTTTTTGAAAACCAATATGGTTTGGCAAATATTTTATCTTTTCACCCAAATCTTCTTGTATCGGAAGTTGCCGCTACCCCCTTTTTGAAGGGCACAAAGATAGGAAAATTTTTATAAAATTTAAGAAAATTTCCATCCCAAACCATAAATAATAAAAACTGCCGCCACATGCAGGAAGTTGGCGACAGTTTATATAAACAGCCAGTGACTAGAACCTGTAAGCCGCTTTTTCCATATCTTCAAGCTCATCAAACGGCCTGGGTGGATTCAGGTACTGCCCCAAAAATTCATATATTTTGAAACGTATTTCCCGTCCGCGACGGTGATCCATACGGTCAAAAGAATGTCCGCCGGGAATCTCTTCATATATACGATATTCAAAATCTTTGTCATTTGCCTTAAGGGTGTTGATCAGGTTCTCAACCTCCAGCACATGCACATCTTCATCGATGGTATTGGTATGAATGAGCAAGGGGACATCCAGTTTGTGGGCATGAAATACCGGAGACCGCCGGCGGTACTCATCCATATCCTCATGAACCCCTTTGCCGATATGGTGGTCAGCAGCAAACCAGTCATTTTCATAGGCCGGCCTTTTATAACCCATCCGGGCTATCAGGTCACTTACCGGAACGCCGGCAAAAACAGCCTCAAAATCACCCGGGTTCTCAAAAGCGTTCATAAGAGAGATCATCCCGCCATGACTCCATCCTATCATACCAACCCGGTCAGAATCTACCATATCATAATTCTCCAGCATCAACTCCATACTTTTATACACATCTTCATTCTCCAGTCCACCATAATCAATCAATTGGTGATGACCCTTCCCATAACCCGTGCTGCCGCGATATTCAGGTGCCACCACAATATATTGCTGTGCCATCAACTCACGGATAATATGTGTATAATACGTGTTGAAGTCACCATGCACGCCACCATGCGGGAATACAAGCAAAGGATACTCCCCTGAAGGGTCTATGTCTTTGGGAATAAAGACATAAGTCCAGAATTTAATAGGGTTTTTCCCACGAAGGGTAGTAGCCTCAGCGGCATCCCGGGGCCGCGCACCGGCCATAAAAAGCTTGTCAATATAGGCAACATCACCCACCACTTTATGCCACATCACATCATCAATCGCCTTTTCCAGCACATCAAACCGATAGCTGAGATCTTTTATCTCTTCCATCATTGCTTCCTGGTTCTGAAGAATTTGTTCTTCCGGAAACTGTGCTTTTACATTGCCACCTGTAAGCAGAAGCGCACAAACAAGTAACATGAATGAAAAACGGGTAAAATAATCCATAGGACAACATGTTTTATTGGTTCATACCATTATGATTTTATGCATCAAAAATATGAAATCGACCGGAATATAAAAAGAATCAAAATGTGTTGCCGGATCCTAACTGATGCATAACCAACTTTGACCATGGCTTTGGCACTAAATTATCGTAAAAAACACATTAAACAGGTACATTGAACCCTCTGAGAAGGCCAATCCAACATGAACCCTTCCCCAATAGCATCTCAAATGCTAACCATGTGATCCGTGTTGGAATGGGATATATCCGGCGGACAATTTTGCTATCTTTGCAATTCTAAAAAGCACTCAAGCTGTTATAACGATATACCAAATCTATGGCGGAGTTTCTAAAAGCGCTTAATGAGCCACAACAGCAGGCAGTAAAGCAGACGGAGGGTCCCGTGATGGTGATTGCCGGTGCGGGAAGTGGAAAAACCCGGGTATTGACATACAGGGTAGCCTATCTGCTCAGCCTGGGCGTTGCCCCATATCATGTTCTGGCACTGACCTTCACCAACAAAGCGGCCCGGGAAATGCGCGAACGGGTGGCTGGCCTGGTTGATGCCTCCAGCGCAAAAGGGCTTTGGATGGGCACCTTTCATAGTACCTTTGCCAGAATACTGCGCGCAGAAGCTGACAAACTAAACTATCCATCGCACTTCACCATTTATGACACGGATGATTCCAAACGTGTTATCCGAAACATCATTAAAGAACAGAACCTGGATGACAAAACCTACCAGCCATCTTTTGTGCTGAACCGCATTTCAAATGCCAAAAACAATTTAATCTCAGCTGCTGATTACAACGAAGATGTTGAGATCCAGAGCCATGACACCCAAAGCCGGAAACCAAAGCTGGGCTTGATCTACAGTCTCTACCAGCAAAGGCTGCAGAAAGCATCAGCCATGGACTTCGACGACCTTTTGTTCAACACCAACGTATTGCTGCGCGACTTCCCGGATGTCTTATACAAATACCAGAAGCGTTTTCAGTATATCCTGGTCGATGAGTACCAGGACACCAACTTCTCCCAGTATTTAATTGTCAAGAAGCTGGCCGCGAACAATGAAAATCTTTGTGTGGTGGGCGATGATGCACAGAGCATTTATGCCTTTCGTGGCGCCAACATTCAAAACATCCTGAATTTCAAAAATGATTATCCGGATTATGCACTCTATAAACTGGAACAAAATTACCGTTCGACAAAACATATCGTATCCGCTGCAAACAGCCTGATTGCGCATAACAAAGACCAGTTGCACAAAAAAGTGTGGACAGAAAACCAGCCCGGAGAAAAGATTCATATCATAAAAACCGCCAATGAGGGAGAGGAAGCCACCTGGATCGCGGGACGGATTTTTGAGGTCATTCAACAAAAGCAGCTTCCCAACAGCGATTTTGCAATCTTATACCGTACCAACGCCCAATCCAGGGCTCTGGAAGAAGCTCTCCGGCGTATCAATATTCCATATCGCATATTTGGCGGGGTATCCTTTTACCAGCGAAAAGAGATTAAAGACCTTTTAGCCTATTTCCGGCTGGTGATCAATCCCATGGATGAAGATGCCCTGTTGCGGACGATAAATTTTCCGGCAAGGGGGATCGGCACTACCACGGTCAACAAGCTGGTGGTGGCCGCCAATGAGTCGGGCAGTCCATTATGGAATGTGGCAGAAGCCCCCCTGAATCATGGTGTGAGGGTTCATAGTGGCGTGATCCGCAAATTGTCGGAATTTATTATGATGATCAGGAGTTTTCATGCCCGCTTGTTTAAAATGGACGCATATGCGCTGGGGGAGCACATCGTGAACCAGACAGGGATACGGAAGTTGTATTTTGAAGATGGCACACCAGAAAGTCAGAACCGCCGGGAAAACATAGAAGAGTTGCTGAGTGGCCTGAAAGATTTTGTGACAACACCTGACGAGGGTGAAGAACAACCACCCTTGCGCACTTTGGATGAATTTATGCAGGATATTGCCCTGCTTACGGATGCGGATACCAAACAGGATACACCCGATGATACCAATAAAGTTTCGCTGATGACCCTCCACGCGGCAAAAGGACTTGAATTCCCCTATGTGTTTATCACCGGTGTAGAAGAAAACCTTTTCCCGTCACAAATGTCGATGAACAGCAAGGCTGAGCTTGAAGAGGAAAGGAGGCTGTTTTATGTTGGTCTGACAAGATCCATGGTACAGGCAACTGTTAGTTATGCAGAAACACGCTTTCGCTTTGGCAACTTCAATATGTGTGAAGCCAGCCGGTTTATTGATGAGCTGGATCCGGAATATGTCCATTACCTATCCACGCCTGAAAACATGCGCAAAAGACCGGCGGGTCAGCAGGAAAGCTTTAAAGAGAGCTTTCAACGCTTTAAAAAAGTTACATCAGATAACCATTCCATAACAAGAAAACCGACTGACACAAATGAGAGTAGTGGCTATGCCATCCTGGACCCGGAAGCTTTACAGGTAGACATGGAGGTGAAACACCAGCGCTTTGGTAAAGGTCGTGTAACAGCCCTTGAAGGAGAAGGGCAAAACGCCAAAGCCACAGTTGCTTTTGCCGGGACAGGGAAAAAACAATTATTGCTAAAATATGCAAGGCTTATCATTTTAGAATGACCAAACACTGATATGTCATTAGAATTCATTACTTTTGCAAAAAAACAAGCCAAATACAACAATACATTTACCTCTCCTGTTTCGGACAAACTGCTGACAACCAGCCTTTTAAGTTTTCTCAGCCATGGTTTCCGCTTACAACAAAAACGAAACAACCTTAAATGATGATCCGGCATCCAATGCCTCAACACAACATCCACATATGGAATATAACACAACCCGTTCAAAAATGAATATCACCGAATATGGTCGGAATATTCAGAAAATGATAGAATATATCAGGTCGGTAGAAGACCGTGAAAGAAGAAACAAGCTGGCCAGGGCCACCATTAATGTAATGGGGCAATTAAATCCGCATCTGCGCGATGTAAATGATTTCAAGCATAAGTTGTGGGACCATCTGTTTATCATGGCTGATTTTGATCTTGATGTAGACTCACCCTACCCATTACCGTCGCGTGAGACCCTGACCCGAAAACCAGAGCCACTTCAATATGCCAGCAACAATATTACCTTTAAACATTATGGGCGTCACATTGAAAAGATGATTGAAAAAGCATCGGAACTGGAAGACGGGCCTATGAAAGAAACCCTTATCAAGTTGATTGCCAATCATATGAAAAAATCCTACCTGACCTGGAACCGGGAGACGGTAAGCGACGAAGAAATTGCCGGGCATCTGTCCATCATGTCAAACGGGAAACTTACCCTTCAGGATCACGTGAAGTTGAGCGAAACCAATGATATATTGTCAAAGGGCAAAAAGAAGAAATACCAGAGCAGCAAACAAAGTGGCGGTAAATACCACAATCACAAAGTCAGAAAAAACCAATAACCATTAACGGGCCCTGGCTGAACAACAAACAGACGCCCCGATATCCTCATTTCAAAGTTTTTTATAGCAAAAAGGAACAATTATGGATGCTTTTGAAATACATGGAGGCAAACAATTACAGGGGGAGATTATCCCCCAGGGTGCCAAAAATGAAGCACTTCAGGTAATTTGTGCAACATTGCTTACCGATGAGGAGATTGTGATCCATAATATCCCACAGATTCGTGATGTGTTGAAGCTCATAGAGCTGTTATCGGATTTTGGCGTTCACGTAAACAAAATCGACGAAAGCACTTATGCCTTTAAGGCCAGTAATGTTGATCTGGATCTTTTACATACCGGGCAGTTTCAAAAAAAGGTGGCTCAACTAAGGGGGTCAGTAATGATCGTTGGACCTTTGCTGGCCAGGTTTCGCCGGGTTTCCATTCCGAAACCGGGTGGCGACAAGATAGGCAGGCGCCGTCTGGACACTCATTTCCTGGGACTGGAGAAGTTGGGTGCCAAATTTCATTATGACAGTGAAAAATATGTCTATCATATTGAAGGGAAAAACCTGAAAGGCTGCCATATTTTATTGAATGAAGCTTCTGTAACAGGTACGGCGAATGTAGTAATGGCAGCAACGCTGGCCGGGGGGACCACTACCCTTTATAATGCAGCCTGTGAACCATATATTCAGCAGCTTTGCCGGATACTAAACCGCATGGGTGCCAATATTTCAGGTATTGGGTCAAACCTGTTAACCATCGAGGGAGTAGATAACCTGAAAGGATGCAGCCACACCATGCTGCCCGATATGATCGAAATTGGCAGTTTCATTGCCATGGCTGCCATGACCAGATCTGAAATCACGATTAAAAATGTCCGTTATGACCAGCTGGGTCTTATTCCGGATGTTTTCAAAAAACTGGGTGTTCTGATGGAAATACGTGATGATGACCTCTACATCCCTTCCATTGACTCTTACGAAGTGGAAACCTATATCGACGGCAGCATTCTAACTATCAGTGATGCACCCTGGCCCGGCTTTTCGCCGGACCTGCTTAGTGTAATACTCGTGCTTGCCACCCAGGCCAAAGGCAGCGTACTGGTTCACCAAAAAATGTTTGAAAGCAGACTTTTCTTTGTGGATAAGCTTATCGACATGGGTGCCCAGATCATCCTTTGTGACCCGCACCGCGCCACAGTAATTGGTCTTGACAGAAAATACCCACTAAGACCACTGGAGATGACATCACCTGACATACGGGCAGGTGTAGCCTTGCTTATAGCCGCACTCAGCGCCAAAGGCAAAAGCATTATTCATAATATCGAACAGATCGACAGAGGCTATCAGCATATTGACACACGTCTTAAACAGTTGGGTGCGAACATTCAAAGAATATAAACTGACAAAATGGCTTTTTTCCGGTTATGGCAAAGCTTTTGCAGAGCTATGACCGGTTTATATTGAGTCGTATACAATAATAATATATCATACAGATGGGAATGAATCAAAAAGAAAAAAAAGATACCAAACAGGAGCATCAGACAGAAAACCAAAATCAGCAGGAACAGCAGGGGGACGGACAGGAACATCATCAGGCCGAAAACCCGGAGGCAACAGCTGAAGAATCTGACCGGGATGAGAAAGCAAAAGAACCTTCCGGTGAGATTGGCGACATTAGCGAATACAAGCGCAAAATTGAAGCGTTGCAAAAGACGCTTGACGAGACCAATGACAAATTCCTGCGCCTCTTTTCAGAGTTTGACAATTACCGCAAACGGGTTACCAAAGAACGACTGGAGTTATCCAGGACGGCTGCAGAGAGCATCATCATTGCCCTGCTCCCTGTGCTTGATGACCTGGAAAGGGCAAGCCTGGCGGCAAAAGAGAAAACAGGAAAAGGAGCCTCCGAAGAAGAAGAAGGCGTGGTTCTTATCTATAATAAATTCAAATCTATCCTGAAGCAAAAGGGAGTGGAAGAGATCCCTGCTGTCGGACATGATTTCGACACCGATTTGCATGAAGCAGTAAGCCACCAGCCGGCTGAAAGTAAAGAACAAAAAGGCAAGGTGGTTGAAGAGATGCAAAAGGGATATATATTAAACGGAAAAGTGATTCGCTACGCCCGGGTGGTAGTAGCCAATTAATAGTTCTATATGGCAAAAAAAGATTATTACGACATATTAGGTGTTTCGAAGGATGCTTCTCCGGAAGAGATCAAAAAGGCATACCGGAAAATGGCCTTGAAGTATCATCCAGACAAGAATCCCGGAGATGAAACAGCAGAAGCGCGTTTCAAGGAAGCCGCTGAGGCCTATGAGGTTTTGGGTAATCCGGAGAAACGATCCCGTTATGACCAATATGGTCATGCAGGCCCTGGAAGCGACTTTGGTGGTGGCTTTGGCGGTGGTATGTCTATGGAGGACATCTTCAGCCAGTTCGGTGACATATTTGGAGGTGCTTTTGGTGGTGGCTTCAGTGGATTTGGAGAAACAGGCAGGCGTAGTAGCGGCAGGCGCACCCATAAGGGGTCAAACCTCAGGATAAAAGTAAAAGTTACCCTTGAAGATGTCCTGCATGGCGCAGAGAAAAAGCTCAAAGTCAACAAATATGTGTCATGCAAGGCTTGTGAGGGCACCGGAGCAAAAAACGGCACAGCATACAATACCTGCTCCACATGTAATGGTGCCGGCAGGGTGACCCGTGTCACAAACACCTTCCTTGGGCAGATGCAAACCGCATCTACTTGCCCGAGTTGTGGTGGAGAAGGCCAGACCATTGAACACAAATGCCCCTCCTGCTATGGAAATGGCATCGTAAAAAGCGAGGAAGTCATCAGTGTTAAAATTCCGGCCGGTGTTGAAGATGGTATGCAGCTGGCCCTTAACGGCAAAGGAAATGCTGCACCAAGGGGCGGCATCCCAGGTGACCTTATCATACTTGTGGAAGAAAAACCTCACAGCAAGCTCGTACGGGATGGCCAGAATCTTCTGTATGACCATCATATCAGCTTTCCGCAGGCGGTTTTGGGTACAACGATCGAAGTCCCCACCCTTGAAGGGAAAGCCCGTATCAAGATTGAACCCGGCACACAAGCAGGTAAGGTACTTCGCCTGAAAGGTAAGGGCCTTCCTTCAGTAAACGGCTATGGACGTGGTGATCTGCTTGTAAATATCAATGTGTGGACTCCTCAGAAAGTAAGCCCCGAAGAAAAAGAGATGCTCAACCAAATGGAGCAATCCGAACATTTTAAGCCGGATCCCAAAAAATTGGATAAAAATTTCTTCGAACGCATGAAAAGTGCATTTAACTAAAAAGGCACCAGCATGGACCAATATCTTCTCCGGGCAGAACATATTACCAAGGAATATGCCAATCACAGGGCATTAGACCAGGTGAGTATGCACGTTCCCAGACAAAGCATTTTTGGTCTGCTGGGTCCCAACGGGGCTGGCAAAACAACACTTATCCGAATCATTAATCAGATTAACGCCCCCGATAATGGGCAGATCTATTTTGACAACACTCCGTTAAAGCCCCGCCATGTATACCAGATAGGCTACCTGCCCGAAGAACGGGGGCTATACAAAAAAATGGAACTTGGCGAACAGGCAATATACCTGGCACGCCTCAAAGGGATTAAAAGAACCGAAGCGCGAAAAATGCTTCAAAGCTGGTTCGGGAAATTCGATCTGTTGCCATGGTGGGACAAAAAGGTCGAAGAGCTGTCAAAAGGCATGCAGCAAAAGGTCCAATTTATCATCACAGTACTCCACAAACCCAACCTGTTAATCTTTGATGAGCCTTTCAGCGGTTTTGACCCGATCAATGTCAACCTCCTCAAGGAAGAGATCCTGAAAATTCGCAACGAAGGGGCAACCATCATATTTTCAACCCATAATATGGCTTCGGTAGAAGAACTCTGCGACCATATGGCCCTCATCAATAAGTCACGTAAGATATTGGAAGGCAATGTGCAACAGGTAAAAAGAGATCATGCCAGCCATGTTTATGAAACAACGGTTGCCGATCTGAACCGGTCACCTGAAACAATCCTTGATCAGCGCTTTGAGCTGATCAGCAATCAGCAACAGGAAAACACCACCACGCTCCGCATCAAAATCCGGGGGGCAGCAACGACCAATGATCTCATGAACCAATTGCTGACTGAAGGCAGAATACTGTCTTTCAAAGAGTTGACCCCAACAATGAATGATATCTTCATTAAAAATGTGACTGGAAAATTCCCGATGGAGGGGAACGGAGAACCTGTCATGACAAATGGCTTAGATGCAGACTACCAATCATACTGAAAGCGATGAGCAAGACCGCAACCATTGTAAGACGTGAATTCCTGAGCAGGGTCAAAAAAAAGACTTTCCTGGTAATGACTTTGCTGGGGCCTGTTTTGATGGCTGCCATCATCATTGTTCCCGTGGTGGTTACCCAACTCTCCGACAGTGATTATGCCGTTGGCATTGTGGATGACAGCAGTTTATTCGCAGACAGCTTTGATGATACGGACGAATTATCATTTACTCCTTTAGGTACCAGCATTGACCAGGCATTGAATCTCATGCATGAGGATAGGTTTGACGCCATACTGCATGTTCCTGAATCCGCTTTTCAGGCTCCGGCAACCCTTCGCCTGTTCTCGGCAAGGGCGGTTAATCTCAATGCAAAAATATATATTGAAAATACCTTAAAGCATGAGTTTGAGAGCCTGAAACTGGGTAATGCAAACATCGATCCGGAGATACTGCGTTCCATCGAAACAAATATCAATATAACAGCCTTACGTATAGAAGATGACGGGGAACTGATCACAGATTACCCGGAGATCAGTATGGGATTGGGCATTATCAGCGGCCTGTTAATCTATATTTTTATATTTCTTTTCGGGTCACAGGTACTGCGGGGCGTTTTGGAGGAAAAAACCAGCCGGATTGTAGAGATCATTGTGTCTTCCGTTAAACCTTTCCAGCTGATGATCGGCAAAATTGCCGGTGTGGGCCTTGTCGGTCTTACCCAGTTCCTGATATGGGTGGTGCTAACTTTCACCATTGTCGGAATTTTCCAGGTTGCCATGCCTGAGATGTTTCAGTTTACCTCCCCGGAGAATGCCTATGTTTCGGGAGGCCAGGTATTGAACATAGAAGAGATAGCTTCACAACAGGAGCTTCTGCAAGAACAAAACAACAGAGCCAGTCAATTTCTGGAAGGCTTGGCAGCTATTAATTTCCCGGTCATGATCACATCCTTCATCTTCTTTTTCCTGGGAGGCTACCTGCTCTATGCAGCTCTTTTTGCAGCTATCGGCTCTGCCGTTGACAATGAAGCCGACACCCAACAGTTCATGCTTCCGGTAACAGTTCCGCTAATCCTGGCGCTGGTTATGAGCCAGATGGTGATCAATAATCCGGACGGACCGGTCGCCTTCTGGTTGTCAATCATTCCCTTAACCTCCCCTATCGTGATGATGGTACGAATCCCTTTTGGCGTTCCTTTTTTCGACCTGGCACTCTCGGTGGGCTTACTTATCCTGGGTTTCCTGGCCACAACCTGGCTGGCCGCACGCATTTACCGAACAGGTATTCTCATGTACGGCAAGAAGGTGAACTACAAGGAACTCTGGAAATGGATACGCCATCCATAATCCAAAACTGTCTGTAACCTGTTTTTCTTATATATTTGCCAAAAACGACCGCCATGCCAAAAATTCTGGTTATAGATGATGAAAAGAGCATCCGCAGCACCCTGCAGGACATCCTCGCACACGAAAATTATGAAGTAACGCTCGCGGAAGACGGTCAGGAAGCCCTGGAAAAAGCCGATCAGCAAAAATTTGATGTTGTTCTTTGTGACGTAAAAATGCCGGGTTTGGATGGCCTCGAAGTACTTGACCGGTTTCGTGAAATAGATCCGGACGCCACATTTGTCATGATATCCGGACATGGCACCATCGACACAGCCGTTGAAGCCATCAAAAAAGGAGCTTTTGACTTCATTTCCAAACCCCTGGATCTGAATCGCCTGTTAATTACCATTCGGAATGCCATGGACAAAACCAGGCTTGTCAATGAAACCCGGGCATTAAAACGCAAGGTGAGCAAAACCTATGACATGGTTGGTGAATCAGAGCCTATCAGTCGCATCAAAGAGATGATAGAAAGGGTGGCAGCCACCGATGCCAGGGTGTTTATTACCGGTGGGAGCGGAACAGGCAAAGAGTTGGTTGCCAGGTGGCTTCATGAGCTAAGCAATCGTGCAAAAGGTCCTTTCATCGAGGTGAACTGTGCGGCCATTCCTTCCGAACTAATTGAGAGTGAGCTTTTTGGTCATGAAAAAGGATCTTTCACCAGCGCCATCAAACAAAAGAAAGGGAACTTTGAACTTGCCGACGGTGGAACCATCTTTTTGGATGAGATCGGCGATATGAGCTTTGCCGCACAAGCAAAGGTGTTACGCACGCTGGAAGAGAAACAGATCATCAGGGTAGGCGGAGAAAAAATGATACCGGTAGATGTACGGGTTATTGCTGCCACCAATAAAGATATCCAGAAAGAAATTAATGAAGGGAACTTCCGGGAAGACCTGTATCACCGCCTCAGTGTTATTCTGATCGATGTTCCTTCGCTGAATGAGCGATTGGACGATATCCCGCTGCTGGCAGAACATTTTCTGGAAGAAATACTAACAGAACAGAACATGCCTCCAAAACACTTTTCTCATGATGCCTTTGAAGCATTAAAGGAGATCAACTGGACCGGGAATGTCCGTGAATTAAGAAATGTGGTAGAAAGACTGGCTATCCTCTGCGACAGGGAGATCACCGGAAAAGATGTAAAAAAATATGCACAGCCGCTGAATGCAAAGAATCAATGATTCAAACTGGTCAGACCAACACAGTTTCTGAAACGGTAACAGCATATTTGAAGTAACCTTATTACTGATCCATTAGCACAAGACCAATGTATTTGTAAGACCATCCTGCCCCTCAGACTCACGGCTGATCTTTTCACGCCAGGCATAATATTCGCATATACCATGGTTTGCCTCGTCAAGCAAGACCAGCTTTCGGTCTTTGGCTATATTAAACAAAGTATCCAACTCCTTTGTTTCTTTTAAGGGTTTGGCCCTGGATTCTATATAAGACACAAGGTCTTCTTCACCAGTACTGGCTGCATCTGTAAAAAAGGGATACAAATTGTCGCTAATAAAAACAACGTTACCATCTTGATCATAAAATATCCGTTTTCATTAAACAGGAATTCCCGGGAAATATATAGAAAATAAACAACGACATAACTGCATTTTACACACTTAAAAAACCCTTTGAGTGTACCTTGCCTATTGTAGGCAACCTTGCATCAGTGCATTTTTCGTATTTTTGCCTTTTTTAAAACATTTATATACATCACACATGATAAAAAATACAGTTTTACCTGGTTTTCTGTTTGTATTATTATTTTTTACCGGACCTGGCATAGCACATGCATTGACTGCCAACGAGGAAAATCAAAACGCCGATGATAACGGGCGTATTAATGTTTTCCTGGACGGGCAGCATTGGTGGCTGGACAAAGACTTCATCCGCGAGGAGGTCACTATTGTAAATTATGTCCGGGACAAAGAAACTGCTGACGTTCATATTCTGATGAGCCGCCACAGAGCAGGAAGGGCGGGAATCAATTATGTCCTGACTTTTATCGGCAGGCGTGCTTTTCAGGGGATGGAGCATGAACTGACTTACTGGGCGCCCGCGAGCAATACATCATACTGTACCAGGGAAGGTTATACGAACATGATCAAAGTCGGTTTGGTTAAATTCATTGCCCAGACCGACCTGGCTGACAGAATAATGGTAGACTTTGATTATGACAAGGAAGCCATCATTAAAGACCCTGATATAGAACCGGAAGTTGATCCATGGAATAACTGGGTGTTCGAGTTATATGGCGGTGCCAACCTTAGTAAAGAGGAGAAGCAAAGCTCCTGGTCATCACGTTTTGGGGTGTTTGCTGATCGTGTTACGAGAGACTGGAAAATCCGCTTCAGGCCTTACTTCAATTTCAGTGAAAGAACGTATCTGACAGACGAAGACACTATTGTAAGCTCTTCACACCGCCACGGGCATCAATCATATGTTGTAAAAAGTATTAATGATCACTGGTCGCTTGGGGTTTTCAGCTCGAGTCGCTCGAGCACATTTCACAATATGAAATTCAATTTTGAAGTGAATCCGGCTTTAGAATATAGCATATTCCCTTACGAAGAAGCTACCCGCCGCTCAATCACATTTGCTTACCATATGGGATATGGATATCATAATTATATGGAAACCACCATTTTCGAAAAAGACGCTGAATTCTTGTGGAGCCAGTCTATTGAAGCGGCCGCAAGGTTTCAGCAACCCTGGGGTAATTTGCGCGGAGGGATTAGCGGATCCCATTATTTTCATGATTTCTCATTTAACCGGGTTGAAGTTTTCGCCAACATCAACTTCCGGATCATACAGGGGCTGTCACTGAATGTGAACACCAATCTAAACCTGATCAATGACCTGATATCCATACCGGCAGGAGATCTGTCTGTGGAGGAGATTTTGCTTGAACAATCCCAACAGTCGACAACATACAGCCTTTCGGGAACAATCGGGCTAAGCTATACATTTGGCTCTGAGTACAGTGCCGCTTACAATCCAAGATTATAAACTCAATAGAACTCCCTCATTATTGTTCATTAAAAAAGGGCTACCTGTTTGGGCAGCCCTTTTATGATGAACAAAGCAAAACGACTACTTACTGTAGTCCATATTCGCATGGCGCTTATACATGTTGTGGCGCCATTTCGAATTTTCTTCAGCTTCCCTGAACAGTTCTTCTGCTTCTTTGGGAAATGCTTTTTGCAATGAGCTAAAGCGTACCTCTGATTGCAGGAAGTCCTGGAACTTGCTCCAGTCAGGCTCTTTGCTATCAAGCTGGAACGGATTCTTGCCTTCTTTTTCCAACAATGGGTTATAGCGAAAGAGGTGCCAGTAACCCGCTTCAACAGCATCCTTAATTTGCTGCTGTGTATGCCCCATACCTTTTCTGAGACCATGGTTTATACAGGGAGAATAGGCAATAATAATGCTTGGTCCCGGATAGGCCTCAGCTTCACGAACCGCTTTAAGGAACTGATTCTGGTTGGCGCCCATGGCAACCTGTGCCACATAAACGTATCCGTAGGTCATGGCCATCAATCCAAGGTCTTTCTTGCGGATGCGCTTTCCGGAAGCAGCAAACTTGGCGATCGCTCCCACAGGGGTAGCCTTGGAAGCCTGACCGCCCGTATTGGAATATACCTCCGTATCCATAACCAACAGGTTCACATCCTCACCGGTGGCAACCACATGGTCCAGACCACCAAATCCAATATCATAGGCCCAGCCATCGCCACCAAACATCCATACCGACTTTTTCACAAGATATTGTTTCAAATCAAGGATTTCTTTAGCGATCGGGGACTTTTCTTTTTCCAGGCATTCAACCACTTTCTGGGAAGCCTCTTTCGACTTCATGGCGTCTTCCTTGGTATCAATCCATGCCTTAAAGGCATCGCGGGTCTCATCTTTGATATCACCATCCATGGCGGTTTCCATCAGTCGAAGGATCCTGCTGCGCATCTTGTTAATACCGGTAGCCATACCAAATCCGTATTCGGCATTGTCTTCAAAGAGGGAGTTGGCCCAGGCCGGTCCATGCCCGTCGCTATTCACCGTATAGGGTGTTGCCGGCGCCGAACCACCATAGATAGAGGAACAGCCGGTTGCATTGGCGATCATCATGCGGTCGCCGAACAACTGTGTGATGAGCTTCACATAAGGTGTTTCTCCACAACCAGCACAGGCACCGCTAAACTCAAACAGTGGCTGGGCAAACTGGCTGTTCTTCACTGACTGGTATTTATTTAAGATGGTGTCTTTATAAGTAACATTTTCAGTGATCCAGTTCCAGTGCTCATCTTCCTTCATCTGATCAGCCAGGTCCTTCATCTCAAGTGCTTTCTCGGGTGCCGGGCAAATATTGACACAGCTGCCGCAACCCGTACAATCCAGCGGGCTAATCTGGATACGGTATTTATACCCGGCCAGTGATTTCCCTTTGGCATCTACCACATCCAGGCTTTCCGGAGCTTTTTTCATCTCATCTTCATCCAGCAGGAATGGACGGATTACTGAGTGCGGGCACACATAGGCACATTGGTTACACTGAATACAGTTTTTCTTAACCCATTCGGGTACATGCACAGCGATACCACGCTTTTCATAAGCGGTTGTTCCGGGTGGGAATGATCCATCTTCGCGGTTACGGAAGGCACTCACCGGCAGGTCATCACCCTTTTGGCTGTTTATCGGATATACAATATCGCGGATGAATTCGGGGACATCTTCGCGTACACTCAGAACCACCTCGGGTTTGGCTTTTTTCCAGTCATCAGGAATATCAACCTTGACAACCTTACCACCTTCATCAACCGCTGCATTGTTCATGCGTACAATCTCCTCCCCTTTCTTGCCATATGTCTTTTGTATGGCATCTTTCATTTCTTTTACGGCGTCTTTATACGGGATCACTTCAGCGACCTTGAAAAAGGCACTTTGCATGATGGTATTGGTGCGTCCGCCCAGACCGATACGTTCAGCGATCTCGGTGGCATTGATAATATAAAACTGAATATCATTATCAGCCATATAGCGCTTCATATGGTCCGGTAAATGATTTTTGACCTCCTCTGCATCCCAGATGGAGTTCAGCAGGAAAGTGCCACCTTTCTTCAACCCTTTCAGCATATCGTATTTTTGAAGATAGGCGGGCACATGACATGCAACAAAATCGGCGGCATTAATCAGGTAAGGCGAGCGGATGGGGCTGTCACCAAAACGCAGGTGCGAAACAGTGATACCACCAGACTTCTTACTATCATAGGCAAAGTAGCCCTGCGCAAATTTGTCGGTTGAATCACCAATAATCTTAATGGAGTTTTTGTTAGCGCCAACGGTGCCATCGGCTCCGATACCATAGAATTTGGCTGCATAATTATCTTTTGGCGAAACATCTATATTATCACCCAATGGGAGCGATGTAAAGGTAACATCGTCGACAATACCGATGGTGAAGCGGTTCTTGGGTTCTGCCTGTTTCAGGTTGTCGTACACAGAGATGATATTTCCCGGAACGGTATCTTTGGAGCTAAGGCCATAGCGACCTCCCACAATCAGGGGCGCATTTTCCTTACCGTAGAAAAGCTCACAAACATCAAGGTATAATGGTTCACCGTTGGCTCCGGGCTCTTTGGTACGGTCAAGAACAGCGATACGCTTAACGGTATCAGGAAGCACGTTAAAGAAGTACTTTGCGGAAAAAGGTCTGTACAGGTGTACGGTGATCAGTCCGACCTTTTCACCCTGGGCCATTTTGTAATCGACGGTTTCTTTAATGGTTTCGGTAATGGAGCCCATGGCCATAATAACGTGTTCCGCATCCGGGGCGCCATAATAGGTAAACGGGTGATATTCGCGACCGCAAATTTCGGAGATCTTTTGCATATAATTTTCTACCAGGTCAGGGAGAGCCTCATAGAATGGGTTTATCGCTTCCCTTGTCTGGAAGTAAATATCAGGGTTCTGGGCCGTTCCGCGCGTGACCGGGTTTTCCGGATTCATTGCCCGTAGGCGGAATTCCTGCAGCGCACCCATGTCGACAAGCTTAGCCAGTTCCTCCTGGTCAGCCGCTTCCACCTTTTGTATCTCATGAGACGTACGGAATCCGTCAAAGAAATGGAGGAAAGGCACCCTGGATTTAATGGCAGCAAGGTGTGCGACGGGTCCAAGATCCATGATCTGCTGGGCACTTCCGGTGGCCAGAAGGCCAAAACCGGTATGGCGGGTACTCATTACATCAGAATGGTCACCGAAGATAGACAGAGCCTGGGAAGCCAGACTACGTGCTGACACATGCATGACGCCGGGTAGCAATTCGCCGGACATCTTATACATATTGGGTATCATCAGCAACAACCCCTGTGAGGCCGTATACGTACTTGCCAGCGCTCCCGACTGCAGTGCACCGTGCATCGAACCGGCAGCCCCCGCCTCTGATTGCATCTCAACGAGATCCACTTCTTCACCAAAAATATTTTTACGGCCGGCAGCAGCCCATTGATCAACATTTTCAGCCATATCCGAAGATGGTGTAATCGGATATATTGCCGCTACTTCACTAAACATATACGCTACATGTGAAGCCGCATGGTTACCATCACAGGTAATGAATTTTTTCTTCTTGGTCATAGCAATTCGTATTTATTTAAACTCAAAAATGACTTATTTTAAGATAGTTACACATCTTTTCAATTCCCACAAAATTAAGAAATATTCTGCAGTATCTATAGAAAAGCTATCTATTTATAACGATTATACGTAAATATTGATGCCGTGTTGTTAATTAAAAAACATCCAGGAAATACCAAATTTGATCATGGTTTCCGGCTGCGGGTAGAATGGTATGTCGTAAACAGGTGAGGCGTCCGTTACAAAATGACCAATATTTTCAACTTTAAGAAACAAACGTGCCCGGCTTATGCGGGCATTTACGAATACATCCAACAAAAGCGTATGGTCGCTTTCATATTTGTCTTGCCGGTAAAACTGCCGTGCCGGGGGCATAAAAGCCATCGGTTCGTAAGGCAAATGATAACGCAGGTCGAAACCTGTCAGAAGATGTAAGGCATCATCGAAAAGACGAAAATCACCATACAGGGAATGGTAGCTAATCAAGGGCGGAAAGCTGGTAAACCGCTCCACATCCAGATACTGGTATTGCACAACATGGTGCATCCCAAAGAATCCGACATCCATCTCCGCAACTACTCTGGCTGTCAGCGCAGAAAAAGAACCATCATGTTGTTCGGGATGCCCCCCTTCATTCATAAACAGCGCGCGGTTAAGCAAATAATAGTTGGCTTCGCCGGTGATATGGGGAGTCAGGTAGGTCACACCAAGATTTAGTGTGCGTTGTTTTTTAAACGCGTTATCCCAGCTGATATAATTACTGCGAAAACGGGTTAAAAAATAGGGTGCCTCTTGTTCAGCATAGGCACCATTGATGGCCAGGCGGCTGTCATCTCCGGATCTGCCAATCAGAAAACGGCCGTCCATCCCTAGATCTCCTGCATTATAGCCACCTGCTATAAAACGGGCATGTCCGTCAAATGATAAAAAGCGATTTGGGTCAGAATAAATCCGCAAACCAGGCTGTAACTGTGAATAGCTGTTCTTATCAAAAAGGTATGTATCCGTCTCCTGTTCAGTAAATTTAGGCTGATGCAACCTTATCCAGGTGTGCCTGAGGTATACATTCAGATAAAGGGAGGGTTGCGTTTCGCTCTCCGGCGCAGGATAATTCGACCATGCCAGCTTGTTATCCATCCTGTGCACAAGGGTTGAATCATAAGTCAGATGCGTATTGGCAGGTTCTTCCTCATAAAAAGCACTGGAAGGGCTGCCTGGTTCATCAAAAACAAAAGTTTCTCTTTTATAGATGAAATCATGTGTGAACCTGCCCAGGTTCAACGGGTTAACTGCTTCTGGTATGGTGTCTGAAACCGTATCTTTTTCATATTCAAATGCTGCCTGGTAAATCTGATGCAAACGAAAACCCAATTCCCGGTAGCGCGACTCCGCCTGGTAAAGGTAGACACTATCCTGCACTTCATTCTCCTCAAAACCGATATGGTCCTTTAGGCCACCGCTCTCATGATTATAAACGCGGTTCACAAAAAAGCTACCCAAAATCTGGTAACGATCGGTAGCTTGCACATCTACATTGGCAGATACGTTGTTGTTTCGGGCTCCGAGCCGGCTGTAATACCCCGGAGAGTTAACGACCTGGTAGCGGAAACTCCCATATACACGGTCATGAAAACGTTGATTGTGTTTGGCATAGAAAGATTGTTCATTTTCTGACCCCAGCACATAATATAGTTCGGTAAACACATGTTCAGGCCTGTAAAACTTCATGTCACTGGCTGAGAGGGTATAACCGGGATACCATTTGTTTTCAAAAAGACGGAATCCGGGCTCTGTCTCAGGAACAAATGACAGCCGGCGGGTTCTGTGGCCTATGTTTCCCTTATCTGCAACAAACACCGCTTCCCTGTAGGGAAAATCATAACGGTGAAAGCCGGCCAGGGTGGTATCAGCCAAAAGCGGATGTTCCTGATATGGGTCATGAACCATCTCGTGGGTAAACCAGGAAACTTCAGGAATACCAGGCTCATCTGCTCCCATCAGTGGGTGGGCAAAACATACCAAAAGGCAAAACAGAAATCCAATTAGTGGAAATAGCCGTCGCATGATCGGATTTTTGAGGCGTAAAATTGGTGTGTAAAGGTATAATAAATTTTGTGTTCCGCATGTTTATCATGGTGTATGAGGTAAAACAGAGTGGCTCCGAACTACTTTCGACGAAGACCCTTTATGTGCTACGGCAAAAGCATAGATTAAAAAAGGCAACTCCATTCACAAAAAAGCCCAATATGTCATATCTTTGCATTAATAAAGCATATTGTAAAGCAATACGTGACCATATAACAGATGCGGACGATCATTTGCTCTTTACTCCTGCCCCTTTTGCTTGTTTTTACAGCATATGATGGCAAAACCTTGCCTGCAGCAACCAGGACCGATGGTGACAAATCCATCGGACTAACGCTTAGCGGCGGCGGCGCAAGGGGGCTTGCCCATGCCGGGGTGCTGCATGTGCTGGATAGCCTGGGAGTCAAAATAGACTATATTACCGGGACAAGTATGGGAAGTATAGCGGCAGGCATGTATGCTTCAGGCTATTCCGCCAAAGAAATTGAAGAGTTTGCCCTTGGGATGAACTGGGATGAAATGTTCACCCGGAGCAGTCACCTCAGTTACATTCACCCTGCAAGAAGAGAGGACCACAGGAAATTCTTCCTGGAAGTTCCGGTGGCCAACCGGAAAATTCAGTTACAAACCGGTGCCGTTGAAGGGCAGCAACTATGGAACACCCTGAATGAAGTATTCCTGCACGTTCACGACATCAATGATTTCAGTCAACTGGACATCCCCTTTAAATGCATAGCCACCAACGTGGAAACCGGTGAGGCGGTGGTCATGAAAGAAGGCAACCTAATTACGGCTATCCGGGCCTCCATGGCCATCCCCGCCGTATTCAGAACGGTAGAGCGAGACGGGATGAAACTGATTGACGGAGGCGTAGTGAATAATTTCCCTGTGGTTGAAGCCAAAAATATGGGGGCAGATTTTGTGATCGGCGTGAATGTTTCACAAGGGTTAAGACCTGCAGAAGAACTGACCAACCCCATTGACATCATCTATCAAATGGGATTTTACAGTGATGCCAGGTCTTTTACACAAAACAGGGAGGCCACTGACCTGTATATTGAACCGGAACTTAAGGGGTATACGGCAGCCAGCTTCGAACACACAAAAGAGATCATTGAACAAGGAAAAATTGCAGCCCGTAAAATGATCGATCAACTACGCGAACTGCCCGTAACCGAACAGCGCAGGGAAGGCAATATAGCCGAACAAAGGGAAAATATGCAGATTGTCATAGATAGCTTGCATTTCAACGGATTAGAAAATGTCCGCCCATGGTTTGCAAGGAATTCAATGAATATTGTCCCCGGAGACACCCTCACTTCTTCGGAGTTAACAAGAGGAATCAACAGGCTATTTGCGACAGGCTATTTTGAACGGGTGCACTATAATTTACAATCAGATGAAGACCAAAAAGGGGTCACACTGATCATAAAAGCAAAGGAACTACCCTTTACCAGCCTGGCAGCAGCCGTTCATTTCAGTTCATTTTCGGGGGTTGGCCTGATCGGAAAAGTCGGGAGTGAAAGATTGTTCACTTACAATGCCATGGGTGAACTGGTCATTCTGGCCGGCGAAAATCCCGCTTTTAAAAGCCGGCTGCTATACTATACCGGTGACCGGCGCCGTGCATGGTTTGACCTGATGAACGAAGGACGCATCATCACTTTCCCGATATATGAAGATTTCCAGCGCAGGGCAGAATATCGGCAGGGATACTTTAGAAGTGAGTTATCCTTTAACAAAACTTCCGGGCCTGACGGTTATTTCTCCGTGGGTTCAGGTTTCATTTTCCGGGAATTGTCTCCCGTAATAAGAGGCAGGATCACAATTGAAGGACACATGAGGGCATTTGATGCTTTTGCCAGGTACAAGCTTAATGGGTTGAACAGGAACTCCTTTCCCACTTCCGGACAATATATTGAAGCATCCGCTTCCTATCATTTTAATCAAAAACCCTCGCTTTCCACACTACGGCTGGATGGCGAGGATTCAAGCCTGGAAGACATGGGTATTGAAATAGGAAACTACTTACGGGCAAAACTTAACTGGGAAAGATACGTTCCGATCAGCAAAACACTGACCCAACTATTACAACTCCAGTTCGGATATACATTTGATTACACCCAGGGCTTTATTAATAGTTTTAATGTGGGCGGCACGTATGATTTTCTGGAGAACCAGATTACCTTCTGGGGACTGAATGAGTATGAATTAATGACCGAATCTATCATTGCAGGTCAGCTTGGCTATCAATACCATATAGGACGAGGGCTTTATGCTTCAGCAATTACAAACGCTGCGTTATATGATTTCAGGCTAGACAGGCCGGAAGAGATTGCCTCAGACAACATGGTTTACGGAGGCGCGCTGTCATTGGGCTATGACTCCCTGATCGGACCTTTTGAGCTTACCTTTGCATACAGCCCTCAGTCCAAAAGAATTGCCGGTTACCTGAACCTTGGATGGGCTTTTTGATTTGCTGCTGCAAGGCAGCCCGGCAGCGAGCGGGGGTTGCACCCCACAAACCAACAACCAACAACCAAATAGCCCGCCCCAAAACCACAGCCAACTTCCCCAACCCTCAGGCCACGAGAACCAACAACCGCGAGGGACGCCAGCCCCGAACAAACCAACAATCATCAACTAAAATATCCGGCGATCATCTTAGTGTGTACTTTCACAAGGCATCTGCCGATGTGAAAGTGCTACACGAAGGGATCCCGCGTAATGCGGGACGACATATCATCTG
>JAWLDT010000003.1:0-25566 GCA_041686485.1 Bacteroidales bacterium
ATCCATAAGCAAAGAATCTAACCGGGACAACTGAGCGGAAGCTTCATAGTATGTCTCCAATGCTTCTCCCCAGGCGAGCATTTTATTATGCATTTCTTCATCATAATAAAAAGTGGGATTATGCAATGTCATTTCCATACTGTCAACCGGTTGATCGACGGAAAAAGAAACACGAAACCACCGTTTGCCGGGGACTGGTAGATCCAGGGCATAGAATGCTTTATCAAACACTTTTTGCCCGTGTTGATTAAAAATCTCTAAGTTAAAATCAGCCTTTCCGGGGACAAGCAATTCACGAAGGCTAAAATCCTGGTAATATACATCCCCCCGCAGGTCGGTATCCTCAACGGTAGCTGTCAGGCTATACTCTTGCTCCCCTTCCCGCCTGACCGCCAGGTTTACATTTGTTCTAAAAGTGTAGGAAGTAAAAACACGCAGCTTACCGGAGCCTTCAGCAATGGTATTCAGAATCTGATTGACGAGGCGCTCCTTTTCTCCTGGATAGGGTTCATACGAAAATACCTGTTCAAGGGTCATTGAACGGTTCCATTGTGTTTCCTGGGCAACAAGGCTAACAGGTTTGCATAAGAATAAGGCTAAAAAAACCAATAACCAACGCATAGGGTTCAACGTTTCTAACCGGTAATATGCCGGCAAAGGTATCAATTAATTGTTTTCAGATTGGCATTGCCTTTTCCAAAATAATACTGGTAAAAGAGCACAAGAAAATGTACATTTGTGGGTAACCAAAACCAAACGAAGTATGCTCTTAAAGATCCATCCCCAAAATCCGTCTCAAAGACAGATTAAAAGAGTTGCTGACACACTGCGTGATGGAGGCGTTATTATCTATCCCACCGACACAGTCTATTCAATCGGATGTGATATACGCCAGCCGAAAGCGGTTCAAAAAGTAGCCCAGATCAAGGGTATCAAACCGGAGAAAGCCAATTTCTCCCTGATATGTCACGATCTCAGTCATATATCTGATCTGACCAAACCTTTTACCACCAGCATATACAAAGCGATGAAGAAGGGTTTTCCCGGCCCGTTCACTTTTGTACTCAACGCCAATAACAACGTTCCCAAACTTTTCCAGAGTAAGAAAAAAACCATCGGGATCCGCGTTCCGGATAACAGGATCATCCGTGATATCGTGCATGAACTGGGCAACCCGGTTATATCCACTTCCGTTTACGATAATGATGAGATCCTTGAGTATACTACCGATCCGGAACTGATCCATGAAAATTACAAAGACCTTGTTGATATTGTAGTGGACGGTGGTAATGGTGGCAACGAGGCTTCAACGGTGATTGACTGTACGGGTGAGATGATGGTAGTTACGCGTCAGGGGAAAGGCGATCTTGACCTTATTACTTAACAGAAAAAACGGACCAGTATGCATCCGGGAATAGAAACGATTTTTTTGTCCAGGGATCTGGGAAAACAGCCATTTTTCCTTATTGCCGGGCCTTGTGTCCTTGAAGATCAGGAGATGGGTTTTCATATTGCGGAAAAGATCAGCGTGATCACCGCCAGGCTTGGTATTCCTTTTATTTTTAAAGCCTCCTATAAGAAAGCCAACCGCACCAGGCCGGACAGTTTCACGGGTATCGGGGATGCCCTGGCACTGGATATTCTTGAGCGTATAGGCAATCAATATGATATTCCTGTAATTACGGATATTCATACTGAAGAGGAGGCTCGCATGGCAGCCGGGAAAGTTGACATCCTGCAGATCCCGGCATTTTTAAGCAGGCAGACAGCGCTTTTACAGGCTGCGGGTGAGACAGGTAAGGCGGTGAACATTAAGAAAGGGCAGTTCCTGGCACCTGGGGCCATGCAATTTGCAGCTGAAAAAGTATTTAGTACCGGTAACAAGCATGTGATGCTCACAGAGCGCGGGACCACCTTCGGCTATGGTGATCTTGTGGTTGATTTCAGGTCGGTGCCGCTGATGCAGGAATATAAGCTTCCGGTGGTACTCGATGTGACCCACTCACTACAGCAGCCAAATCAAAACACAGGTGTCTCCGGCGGACAGCCACATCTTATTGAAACCATTGCCAAAGCAGGCATAGCTGCCGGCGTCGACGGTATATTCCTGGAAACACACCCCGAACCTGCCATAGCTAAATCTGACGGAGCTAACATGCTGCCTCTGAATAAGCTGGAAGATATGCTGGAAAAATTATTGCTGATCAGGCAAGCCATACAGTAACAGCTATAGCGAAGGCCCTTCTTCGAACACGATATCATCGAGTGCTGCCTTGTATTGATCCCTGATCTTTACGAATTCATCCATGTAGGCTTCGGGCAGTGGCTCGCCACTGGGCAGGTCAAGGCGCAGGTGATCTACCTGGCGGCCATTTTCCCAAAAACGGAAACAAACATGTGGACCGGTGGCCATACCGGTGCTGCCCACATAACCGATCACATCACCCTGCGACACATTGACACCTTCAGTGATTCCATCAGCAAAGCGGGATAAATGCAAATACTGGGTTTCATAAACCGCATTGTGGCGTATCCGCACATAATAGCCATTGCCCCTGGTATAAGCCCTCCGGGTCACTACACCGTCACCAACTGCCAGAATTGGTGTACCCCGCGGTGCAGCATAATCAGTACCGTAATGCGGGCGACGATCACCATGGATGGGATGCACACGGCTGTGCGAAAAACGTGAGGAAATACGACCAAACTCCAGGGGTGCCTGCAAAAACATCTTACGGAGATTCTCACCATCTGGAGCAAAATATCCGCTCACCGTATCCTTCTCAAAATGATACCCCTCGATCTCTTTCCCCCGGTGCATAAAATAGATGGCCTTCACCTGTTCAACACCAACCATATCATCACCAACATATTGCTCATTGAATAGCACCTTGAAACGATCACCAGTATCGATACGATAGAAATCCACCGACCAGGCCAGGATTTTTGACATCTCAATCACAAGATCGGGATGCAAATCATTATCAAGCATGGTGTCCCATAGCGAGTAATTGATAATGCCGGATGCTGTTCGTGACATTGTGGTAACCTCCTTTTCTCCTCTTTTCACCCTGACCGGGTCCTGAAAATCGAGCTTCACATATTCAAGGTCAGATATTTCATAAATAAAATAGCGCAATACATCCGTACTGTCGGGCTGATAATAGCTGTAAAAGTTTTTTCCCCTGCGTATCCGTCGTGGATTGAACACCGGACGCATCTCACGGGCGATCCGGTCTATTTCGGCATGGCCGAAGCCAACACTTTCAAGGATATGGGACAGGGTTTGGCCGCGTCCGACCACCCCTTCTTCAACTATATAATCACCTTCCGGAAGTCCGAATATGTCCAGGGTAACAGATTCTGCAGCAGGATTTGGGGAGGGTTCTTCTGCTTGTAAGGAATTTTCAGTGTCATTATCAGGTAACATCACTTTCGCTGCCAGAATCAATAAAAGAACACTGGCCGAAAAATACAGGAAAAAGCGGAGTACATATTTTTTGAATATCATTATTATTAATAGTTAAGACCCCGCAAAGATAAACAAACCTGACAAGACGAGAATCGTCAGATAGGAGATCCCGAAAATCACAAAAAAGCCGACAAGGGTAAAACCGGTCATTTTAACCGGTGGCGTGGAGAGTATCGGACCAGATCCTTTCCAAAATAAAAATACCATATAGATCAGTCCCAATAACGTAAGGGGTGTCAAAACAGGACTTAGTGCTGACAGTGCCTGGGCCAGCATGAATGGCGTATATGACAGCATGATCAGCAGCATGGCCTTATCACGGTTCTCTTCGCTTTTAAACGGTCGGGCTAGTTTTGCAATAATAATGGCACCAAGGTATACTGATAAGGCATAGCCTGTAAAGCTGATCAGGAAGATCCCGGCCAGCTGATCTCCACTCAGCAGCACATCCTCCTGCTCGCGCAGCTGCAGTATCTTGGCCATACGACCGGCCGCACCCAGCACCATCAAGGGTAATCCGTAAGAAAGAAAAAAAGTTTGTGACGAAGGCATATCCCCGGCGAAGCTGTTGAAAAAGCGCCCGGGATGAAACAGGATATCACCGATGATCTGAAGGTTTTTGCTTTTCTTCATGCTGACGTAGGTTTGAGCAATGTATTTTTTCATGCCAAAATTACGCAATTCACCGGCATGCCCATAAATTTAAAACAAAACAACGTTTTTTCATTACCATATGCTACCTTTGCAGGAGGCCGGCCGGGAATTGAGGGTTATCAGCATGGCAGGTGCCCCGGGCGGAAACCGGATCAAGACAGAAACATATGGGCTGGCAAACATGGAAAAACGGCTTTGAAAACTACCTGCGTCTGGAAAGATCATTGTCAGACCATTCCATTTCGGCTTACATGGCTGACATTGACAAGCTTATCCGTTATTTTTCTTTGGAGGAGAAGCAAACCGCTCCTGAAAAAATCAGCTATCAGGATTTGATGGCATTTATGTATTGGATTCACGCACTTGGTGTAAGTGAACGCACCCAGGCGAGGATCGTATCGGGCGTTCGTGCTTTCTTCAGATACCTCTTACTGGAAGATGCAATCTCCACCGATCCTTCTGCCTCTCTTGAAACACCCCGCACCGGTCAAAAATTACCGGTCGTACTGACCGTTGATGAGATTGATCGAATCATCGCTACCATCGATATGAGCCGTCCGGAAAGCCAGCGAAACCGGGCTATCATTGAAACCTTATACGGTTGCGGACTACGGGTGTCGGAGCTCATAGCGCTTAAGATTTCTGACGTATATGAAAGGGAAGAGTTTATCCGGGTCACCGGTAAGGGGAATAAACAGCGGGTAGTGCCAGTCGGCCGGGAAGCCCTCAAGCAGATCAGTCTCTATCGCAAAACTTCAAGAAACCGCATTCAGCCGGTACATGGCTATGAAGATCATCTCTTTTTGAATCGCCGGGGGAAAGCCCTCAGTCGTGTCATGGTGTTTATCATCCTGAAAGATCTCTGTAAAGCAGCCGGGATCAACAAACAGGTAAGCCCGCATACCCTGCGGCACAGCTTTGCCACCCACCTGGTTGAGGGCGGTGCGGATCTCCGCGCCATTCAGGACATGCTCGGCCATGAATCCATCACCACCACAGAAATATATACCCACCTGAGCCGCGAATACCTGAGGGAGAATCTGCTATCCTACCATCCCAGAGCAAAAACAAATAAGAATACTGAGTCAGATCACGCCAACAATCAATAGACCACAAAACCCGGCAATCAAACCACACATTCCTGGCATGCAGAATGAATATCCGCCTGGTATCGGGTCTGTACATCCCATATATTTAAGTGTTGCGCGGTTTATGATGCGGTGTTTAAGAGAGTTTTGGAACTGCATGCCATATGTACACCCAGGTGCTTCATTCAACATATGACAAGTGCTTCATACAAAATATGACAAGTGCTTCATACAAAATATGACAAGTGCTTTATACAAGTATTAAAGATGCTTTATACGAGTATTACAGTTCCTTTATACGTGCATGATATCGCTTTCCTAAAAAAACAGATCAGCGGCAATGCCATCAGCAAAAAACTGTCCTTTGCGGGTCAGGACGAGGAATTGCTCTTTATTAGTATGCATTAGTCCCTGTCGCAGATAAGAAGCTGCTTTCTGTTTCAACGTCATCATGTAGTCGGAGCCCCATTTGTTGCGGACATGTATCAGGTCACAGCCCCACATGGTACGCAGAGAGGTCATAATATATTCATTCAGTGCCTGGATGTTGCTGAGGGTTTCTCCCTGGCAGGGTATTATCCCCTGGTTTATGTTCTTGATATATTCGCTCGTGTTGGCTACATTCCAGGAACGTTTCCCTTGAACATGGCTGTGTGCCGATGGTCCCAGGCCAAGGTAAGGTACCCCGGTCCAGTAGGAGATATTATGACGTGACTCATATCCTTTGCGTGCAAAATTGGAAATTTCATAAT
The DNA here is from genome assembly GCA_041686485.1 of Bacteroidales bacterium. GTDB lineage: Bacteria > Bacteroidota > Bacteroidia > Bacteroidales > UBA7960 > PUPG01. Next base: position 5,967 of record JAWLDT010000003.1, read on the forward strand.
GAAGGTAACCATGTTGATCCAAAAAGTCGCACATCAGGTCAAACTGGCGTGCGGCCTGTGCATCATCTACCGGTGCAGCCTTTCCTTTTCGGATCAAATAGTCGAGCGGGGTTTTCTCTTCAACGGTAAGGGCATATGCAGAGATATGCGGAACGCCGGCAGCCAACAGGCGCCTGAGGTTATCCAGCCAAATGGCATCAGACATTGTTGGCGTTCCATAGATCAGGTCAGCGGTAATATTTATAAAACCGCTTTCCATGGCATTTTTCAGGCTTTTTTCTGCTTGCCCGGGTGTATGAATACGATTCATGTACACCAGGTCATCAATAAAAAAACTTTGTATACCGACACTGAGCCGGTTAACCGGTGTATGCTGCTTCAAATCCGCTAATTTCGAAAGGCTGAGGTCATCCGGATTGCCCTCAAGGGTAACCTCCGTAACATCATCTAAAGAGAAATGCTCCTGGAGGCGATCAAATAATGATACCAATTCCGGCACAGAAAGCACAGAAGGGGTCCCACCACCAATATAGAGGGTTTTGATCTCATCAGCATCGGCCAGGCCCTGAAAAAAATCATGCCGTAAACCAATCTCAGCATATAATGCATTTAAAAAAGCATCCTTGTCGCGCTGAGAAGCTTTAAAATGAAAGTTACAATAATAGCATGGCTGCCGGCAATAAGGAATATGGATATATATACCTGCCATAAAACGCGATTCTATAAGCGCAAAGGTAAGAATTTGATCCTTCAGGCAACGTAGTGTTTACTACTCGCTTTTAATCCGGCAAAATTCATATCTTTGATCAAACCATAAACGAGAAGGCCATGCATCCACAAGACCTGGGTACCACCACTATTTATTCCTTCGATAAACTATCTGAGTTTGATACCATCAAACATTTCGTTTCAACCCGAAAAGGCGGGATTAGTCAGGGACATTTCTCCTCATTGAATATCGGTTTTCATGTGGGTGACAACAATTTTCGGGTTTTGCAGAACCGACGCGCACTTGCAGATGCACTGGATTTGGATCTGTTGAGCTTTACCATGGCCAATCAGACTCATAGCGGTAATGTCAATATTGTTGGTGCTTCAAACCGGGGCAGCGGAGCAGTTGATAAAGAGAGTGCCCTGGCCAATACGGACGGTATGATTACCAATGTTCCAAATATTTGTCTGGGCGTCCAGGTCGCCGATTGTGTACCCGTGTTATTGTACGACCCTGTAAAGAAGGTCATTGCCGCCCTTCACGCAGGCTGGAGGGGGACATTACGCAAGATCATCCCCAAAGCTATCGACAAGATGTTACAACACTATGACTGCCGAACGGATAACATCCTGGCCTGTCTTGGCCCTTCTAACGGACCCTGCTGCTATGAAGTTGGAGATGACGTTTTTAGAGAAGCAAGAATCACGTTGGGGTCTGTTAAAGATATCATAAAACCAGCCAAAACACCCGGTAAACATATTTTCGACCAGTGGGAAGCCAACAAACAACAATTACTGGATTGCGGTATAAAGGAAGAGCATATCGAACAGGCTGACATATGCACGCAGTGCAACCACGATACCTTTTACTCAAGCCGTACCGATCAGGGTGTAACCGGAAGATTCCTGGCCGGGATCATGTTGAAGAAAGGTTAAGTTTTGTCATCCAACCCAAACAGGATACCCGGCAGGACCTCGCAAATCATGCGATTAATTGTCAGGTTTATATCCGTTATAAATATAAGACGCATCAATATTAAACAGGTCATTCAATGAAGGAACAATTGCTGGAGAAATTTAAACGATACATATCGATAGATACGCAGAGTGATCCGGCTTCAGACGAGTTTCCGAGCTCGCCGGGGCAGCATGAGCTGGCCCGGTTGCTTGTCAATGAGCTTAAGGAACTTGGTCTGGAAGATGCCCACGCTGACGAACATGCTTATGTCATGGCTACATTACCGGCCAATATTTCCCGGGAAGCACCGGTTATCGGGTTTATCGCCCACCTCGACACCAGTCCCGACGTAAGCGGCAAAAACATCAGACCGGTTGTTCACGAGCAGTATGATGGCAACGACCTGGTTTTAGATCAGGAGAGAAACCACATCATGCCTGTCAAAGATTTCCCGGTGCTGAACAATTACACTGGTCAAACCCTGATCACTTCTGATGGCAGCACCTTACTGGGAGCCGACGACAAAGCAGGCATCGCTGAAATCATGGAGGCAGTCGCATACCTCATCAACAATCCGGACATCCCGCACGGCACGGTAAAAATCTTATTCACGCCGGACGAGGAGATCGGCAAAGGTTCTGATGGCTTTAATCCGGAAAAATTCAATGCAGATTATGCTTATACCGTAGACGGAAGTGTTATCGGGGAAATCCAGTATGAGAACTTTAACGCTGCTTTAGCCAATATTGCCATCCAGGGCAGGAATATTCACCCTGGTGCGGCAAAGAATATCATGATCAACGCCAATTTGGTTGGTATGGCATTTTGTCGAATGCTGCCCGAAGGTGAACGACCGGAGCATACCGAAAAACGCGAGGGGTTTTATCATATCACTGATTTCCGGGGGACAGTAGAAAAGGCTGATATTCAAATGCTGATCCGGGATCACGACAAACAAAAGTTCGAACACAAAAAAGAAAAGCTCCGTAAGGCCGCCAATTTTTTGAACGATCAATATGGCAGCGGTACCATTCACGTCGACATCAAAGATCAGTATTACAACATGAATAACAAGATCTACCCTGTCATGCATATTGTTGAACAAGCCATGGAGGCGATGGAGCAATTGGATATAGAGCCGGTTACAAGGCCTGTCAGAGGGGGCACCGACGGAGCCAGACTGTCATACATGGGCCTACCCTGCCCCAACCTCTTTACGGGGGGACACAATTTTCACGGAAGGTATGAGTTTATCCCGCTTGAAAGCATGGAAAAAGCGACCATGACCATCGTGAAGATTCTTGAAATTGCAGCATACCCAGGAAGCAGCACCTGAATATGATGAAGGTGTTTAAATGTCCAGGTCAAGACGAATCTGCTGTTCCTTGTCGTCAGGTTTACCACTATCCGCAGCGCTATCTGTTCCTTCTTCTTCCCGGTCGGGAACATCATGCGGTGTAACTTCTTCTTCCTGCGCTTCTTCTTTTTGAAGTGGTTCGAGCCACTCAACCGCTGATATGGAGGTTGACGCTACCCGTTTACCCCTGGCCTTCCCGCTTTTTACCGCTATAAAATCCGCCACATCAATTTCTTCTTCTGATTTTTTCTTTCGGTCAGATGGCGGAAAGCTAACCTTCATACGCGGATATTTTTCTGTGGTAACCAGCTCCAGCAGGTTATCCGGATTTTCCCCGATAAAACCGGTCATGCTGCTGTCATTTTTCTGGGGCTCGAAACGCTTGATATAATAATATCCCTGTTCGGCATCAAAGTAAACAGCTGATATGACCGTTCCCGGTTTCAGTTTTTGAATGATCAAAGGGTTCTCATCAAAATGGTTGGATAAATCGAAATTCATCACACGATAATACCCATTAGGGTAAACTGTAAGGATTTTCTCATCCCCTTTAAACGCACCCAGGTATGTTCCACGTCCGTCATCATTCAGTCGCAATACAGAATCATCGAACCAGAGGCTCATGGCTCCCAGCGTGGAAACGCCCTGATCCTTTAAAACGATACGACGTATCGGGTGTTTGGTTAACATATTACCGACAGCCCCCCGGCCCTTGATGGCCAACGTGCTGAAATCCAAATCAAAAACCGTCTTTTTCAGACGTGGCTTATGCCGCAGATATACCGTAACCACTTCTGCTTCACCATTCGGATTGGCAGAGAAATAAAGCACTTTGCTGCCTTTCGTGCCTTTGGTCAGGTCATACTCTTTGTCGCGGGTAACGCTTTTAACCGGGAACCGTTTCATATAAGAGACGCTGGTGTTACCGTCGCGATATATCACATTATAGATTGTACGTTCATCATTACGCTCAAAAACCCCCACATAAACAATGTTTTTGCCCACATATGATTTTTCGTCCACCCTGGTGACCACATATGTTCCGTCCTCCCTGAACACAATGATGTCATCCAGGTCGGAACATTCACAAACAAACTCATCCTTTTTCAGGGAAGTGCCGGCAAACCCTTCCGCCCGGTTGACATATAATTTTGTGTTCGCAACAGCTACACGTGCAGCTTCAATACTGTCAAAATGGCGAATTTCCGTTTTGCGCTCACGACCCTCTCCAAATTGTTTTTTGATTCTTTTGAAATAATCAATGGCATATCTGACCAGGTGTTCCAAATGATATTCCACCTTTTGCAACCGTTCTTCCAGTTTACGTATTTCGCGATCAGCTTTAAACACATCGTATTTGGAGATACGCTTGATGCGAATTTCGGTCAGGTGAATGATATCGTCGCGCGTAATTTCGCGATAAAACTGTGCTTTATATGGTTCCAGACCTTTATCAATGGCTTCAACAACCGCCTCCCAGCTCTCACACTGCTCAATATCGTGGTAGATACGGTTTTCAATAAAGATCTTTTCCAGACTGGCATACAGTAACTTTTCGAGCAGTTCGGCCTTTTCAATCTCCAGCTCCTGTTTTAGCAAAGCCAGGGTATTATCGGCGGATATTTTCAGTACCTCATTAACACTCAAAAACCTGGGTTTTCCGGCCTCAATAACACAGCAGTTGGGAGAGATGCCGATCTCACAATCCGTAAACAGATAAAGCGCGTCGATAGCCTGATCGGGCGAAATACCCTGGGCCAGGTGTATGACAATCTCCACATTCTCAGCGGTATTGTCTTCGATCTTCCTGATCTTGATCTTTCCTTTATCATTTGCGGTTACAATGCTATCGATGAGGCTTCCTGTGGTTGTGCCAAAGGGAACCTCATTGATCACCAGGGTTTTCTTGTCACGAATATTGATTCTGGCCCTGACACGTATCTTCCCCCCCCGCATGCCACCGTTGTATTTGGAAAAGTCAGCATAACCCCCTGAAAGGAAGTCAGGCAAAATGTCAGGCTCCTGCCCTTGCAAATAGGCAACTGAGGCATCGATTAATTCGTTGAAATTATGTGGCAGAATCTTGGAGGCAAGACCTACGGCTATGCCCTCCACACCCTGAGCCAGAAGCAGGGGAAATTTTACAGGCAAGTAACGCGGTTCCTGGTTGCGACCGTCATAACTGGTTTTCCAGATCGTGGTTTTGGGATTATATATTATTTCCAGGGCCAGTTTCGAGGGGCGTGCCTCGATATACCGGGGTGCGGCAGCGCTGTCGCCGGTAATGATATTGCCCCAGTTTCCCTGGGTTTCAATCAAGAGTTCTTTCTGTCCCAACTGTACCAGGGCATCACCAATGGAGGCATCTCCGTGGGGATGATATTTCATGGTATGCCCAATGATGTTTGCTACTTTATTGAAACGGCCATCATCCAGCTCTTTCATGGCATGCAGTATCCTTCGCTGCACCGGCTTCAGCCCGTCGCGAACCTCAGGCACCGCACGCTCCAGTATCACATAAGAAGCATAGTCCAGGAACCAGTCTTTATACATGCCGGACAGTCTGGTGACCTTCATGCTGTCATCAGACTCCTGACCGGTATCAAAACCACCCTGATCATCGGGATGCTGATTCACAAAATCATCATTATTATGATTATACGATTCGCTCATGTATCACTAATAAAAACGGGTACTATCACGATTTAACAATCGCTGCAAATGTAATAATAAATAGCCAGCAAGCGGGTTATTTCCAAAATCGAAGCATCAAAATTTCAGCCAGTATGCATATCAGCGCAAGCAGTAAAAAATAACGCCAGAGCTGCCTGCTCATGCCCATTTCCTGAAATGCTGTATCCAGGGGGCTGGTGCCCACATCTACAACCTGTGCGGAAGTCATCTGGCGATCAGCAAGCAGTGCTTCCAGTTCATCCTCCTCGTATACATCCAGTAAAGATTCGCGTCGGTCATAATTGAATGACAACCCGCCAATCTTATCCTCGCCGAGATGCAGGTCATAATTGTGCGCTTCTTTAATCTGATCATGGAAGAAAAGCTGAATACGATTGTGCATCCGGCGCTGCTCAGGGATCACCTCAAAGTCATCCTTGCGCAATACGAACACCTGATCAGGCTGAACACCCCTGACGCCCGGTTCCACCGGCTCACCTTCACCAATGGTATAGTAAAGCGGCTGTGTGGAACCACTCTGAATAGCTATATTGGCCATTACCGGTACGAAGATGGAATGTCGCTGAAAATCTCCAAAAGAATGGCCAAGACCTACAGCCGACAGAAAAACCTGTCCCTCACCAAGCGGATAGGAACTGAAAAATGGCAGGCCATTCTGCAATTGTAACAAGTCCTCACCGGAAGAGCCAACAGGTCGTGATATGGGATAGTACATGGAAGCAGTCGGCAGATCGACCTGCTCGGGTATTTCTTCGAACACGCCTTCAAAGACCTGATGAAGCTCATTGATCGAGCTTACGCTGACCTCATTGGTGTCAAGGTGTTCATAACGGTCAAGCTGCAGATTTTGCAACAAACGATTGTATGATGAGATATCAATATCTTCACCGGGAAAGATAACCAGACTACCGCCGTTACTTACAAAGCGTTGGAGCTCATTGGATAAACCTGCTGAAACATTGGTAAAGCCAGTCATCACTATGAGATTATGATCCGCAAACTTCGAATAGTCAATCGAGAAGCCAGGCACAGTTTCATAATCGAACAGATCGTCACTGTCAAACAAAGCATGCAGGTATTGATTACGCCCATCTCCCTCCAGGCCAAGAACCGGTATTTTGGTTGATACGCGGTAGGAAAAGTACATCCGGTCATCGAAAGTCACCGGATGATCATTAATCTCCACATAGCCCTGCTGCAGGGGTTTTTCGCCGGCAGACCAGGTTAACTCAAGAACCTCTTCCGAGCCTTCATCTATGTTGAATGACATGATGGTTCGCTGCGCGCCTTCAACATAAAGACGTAAGGGTTGATTTTCCAGATCTCTGGTTCCATCGTTTTGTATCCTTACATGCATGGTCACAGGCTCACCGGCCAGATGTGCCGGCGCTTCAAACCAGCATGAGTCTACGAACAGATTATCTGTTTGCCGCGCCTGCACCGGTAACAGGTAAGCCGGCACTTCATGCTCCTGGTCGCCATCCGCCAGTTCAACTGTACTCTTCTGAAAATCACTCAAATAATAAGCCCTTTGGGAATCTGATGGTTCACCGGAAAAAAGCTCTTCTTTACGTCGCATGACCTCAGCGATGGTTCTTACCCTTGCTGTTTCATCAACCTGACGTACCATTTCCATAAATTCATCCCGGCTGACAAAACGCTGGTGCTGACCTTCAAAATCGTTGGTAAGCAACAAAAAACGATCGGCAGGTGCATACAGTCCGGCGATTTCAATCGCCCGTGATCTTGCTTCATCCAATAAACGCCCCTGTCCGGATAAAGCGTTCATACTAAAAGAGTTATCAAGATATACACCCACAACGTTTCCCTCAGGGGCTATATCTTCTGTATCTGCCGGGATATATGGACGGGCAAAAGCCATAACAAGAAATACAATAGCAAGGATCCTGGCAAGCAGCACCAAAAGGTTTTTTAAACGTGACTCCCTCTTAGAGGTCTCACTTAATTGTTGAAGAAACGCTACATTGGGAAAGTATACCGTCCGGAAACGCCTGAAACGAAATAAGTGAATGATCACCGGTATGGCTATGGCAAACAATGCAAAAAGGAAGCCTGGAAAAGCAAAGCTCATGGTCGCGTATATTCTCTGATTGGTTGTATATGTTCTCTTGTATTAAACTATACAAAGATATATTTATTTCATGGCTTGAGAAAAGCAAAATGGTCGTCACTACGGTCGACAGAATACCCGTTCGGTTTTCATAACTCAAAAAAAAACCGTAATTTGCCGCGATTTTTACCAAAACAACCTCATTTATACACCTTTTAATTTAAATCTTTATGATAAGAAACGTATTATCCATGATTGCATTAACGGCCACGCTTTTATTTTTGTCAGCGGGGCTCTGTGCTTCTGAAGATGCGCGTCTGATGCGTTATCCTGACATCAGCGATGACCGGATCGTATTTGTGTACGCCGGCAATATCTGGACGGTGGATGCAAACGGCGGAGATGCACGTCAGTTGACTTCACACAAGGGACTTGAGATCTTCCCAAAACTCTCTCCCGACGGACAGTGGATTGCCTTTTCGGCAGAATACAGCGGCTCGCGCCAGGTGTATGTCATGCCTGCCGAAGGGGGCACGCCCCGCCAGCTTACCTACTATAATGATGTAGGCCCGATGCCACCACGTGGTGGGTTTGATAACGTGGTGCTTGGTTGGACTCCCGACAGCCGGAAAGTTCTTTTCCGCGGGAACAGAACACCTCACGGTGAGCGCATGGGCAAATATTTTCTGGTAGATATCGAAGGCGGCCTTGAAGAGGAACTGCCCATACCTTATGGCGGATTCGGAGACCTCTCCCCGGACGGCACCAGGATGGCCTTTGCCTATGTAGACAGGGAGTTCAGAACCTGGAAGCGACACAAAGGAGGCAGGGCATCCAACCTCTGGATCTATGACCTGGAAGAAAACACCTCCGAAAGAATTACCGAGTTTAAAGGCACCGACCATATACCGGTATGGTATGGCGATAACATCTACTTTGCCTCTGACCGTGACCAATGGCTGAACATCCACCGCTACAATACCAATACCGAAGAAATTGAGCAGGTTACCTTTCACGACGATTTCGATGTGATGTGGCCAAGTGGCACCAATGGCCAACTGGTGTATGAAAGCGGCGGATACCTCTACAAGCTTGACCTGGAAACAGAAACCCTGGAGCGGGTGGTGGTCAACATCCAGTTTGACTATGCCAACACCCTTCCCTATCATAAAAATGTTAAAGAGGACATTCATAGCATGGCTATCTCACCATCCGGCAACAGGGTGCTCTTTGATGCCCGCGGCGATATCTTTTCGGTCCCGGCAGGGGAAGGTACCACGCACAACCTCACACGCACCCAGGGCGTGCGGGCCAAATATCCACAATGGTCGCCTGATGGAAAGTGGATTGCTTACTATTCTGACCAGACCGGCGAATACGAAGTCTACCTGCAGGAAGCAGGAAGCGACTCAGAACCACGCCAGATCACCCACGGCAGTAAAGGCTGGAAATATACACCCCAATGGAGCCCCGACAGCCGCTACCTGGTATACTTCGACCGCAGCATGCAGCTTCAGCTCCTGGACGTCGAAACTGGCGACCTCCGTGTGATAGATACGCCCACGGCTGAAGAAATCCGCCACTATAACTTTTCACCCGACTCAAGGCTGATCACCTACGCCAAGAGCAGCCTTAACGGACTGGCTGCCATATGGATCTATAATATTGATGAAGAAGAGGCCTATCAGCTGACTGACGACAGCTACGGCGACAGCAACCCGGTATTCAGCAAAGATGGAGAATATATTTTCTTTACGTCAAACCGGGATTTCAACCTGTCCTTTTCCGACTTTGAGTTTAACTATCTGTATAACAGAGCCACCCGGGTGTACGGCCTGCACCTTACCAACGAAAGTCCAAGGCTGCTGGCACCCAAAGAAACCACGGAACCGGTCAATGATAATAACGAAGAAGAAAACAATGATGATGATGAGGTGTATGTAAGGATAGAGCGCGAAGGTACCGAAAACCGTATCGTCGCTTTCCCGATGCAGGCAGACAGCTATTGGGGACTCCAGGCGGTAGAGGATGGACTGGTATACTTTTCCAACAACGGAATGCACCGGTTCGTCATCAGCGAACAGGAGAGTCAGACAATCATGGAAGGCATCCGTACGGGTATTGTTTCCGCAGATGAAAGCAGCTTCCTCTACCGGCACCGCGATGATTACGGGGTGGTAAGTCTTTCGCCCGATCAAAGTCCCGATGATGGCAAGCTCGATCTGAGCGACATGGATATGCGTATCGAGCCGACGAAAGAGTGGGAGCAAATTTTTATCGACGGTTGGCGGATATTCAGAGACTTTTTCTATGTAGAAAACCTGCATGCCGTTGATTGGGACGAGTTTTATGAGCGCTATTCCGCCCTTCTGCCCCACCTGAATCACCGCTTCGACCTGGACTATATCTTTGGTGAGATGGTTGCTGAGACCAATACCGGCCATGCATATGTTAATTATGGTGATTTCGAGCGGGTCGAGCGTGTGGAAACCGGTTTGCTTGGTGCAGAACTAAAGGCTGATACCGAACATGACCGTTACGTAATCAGCAAAATATTCACAGGTGAAAACTGGGATGAGGATCGTCGCTCACCATTAACTGCCCAGGGCATTCAGATAGATGAAGGTGAATACCTGATCAGTATCGAAGGATATGACATTACCACTGATCTGGATCCATATCAGTTTCTGGAAGGAAGGGTCGATAAACGCACCAGCATCACGGTTAGCAACACGCCAGATGCTGATAACGCCCGTACTTATATAATTAAGCCTATCGACAGTGAAACCGGGCTGCGTTACCTTGACTGGGTCAACACCCGGCGCGAGATGGTAGAAGAGCTGTCTGACGGACGCATCGGTTACATTCATGTCCCCAACACATCGTATGAGGGCAACCGTGAGCTTTTCAAAGGCATGTATGCGTATCACCACAAAGATGCCCTGATCATCGATGAGCGCTTCAATGGTGGTGGATTTATTCCCGACAGGATGGTTGAACTCCTGAGCCGTGAGACCCATGCCAGGTGGTACCGGGCGGGTCTGGATAACCCCATGCGCACGCCGGGGGTAGCCCACGATGGACCCAAAGCCATGCTTATCAACCAGTTCAGTTCTTCAGGTGGAGATGCCTTCCCCTATTTCTTCCGCCAGAAAGATCTGGGTACCATCATCGGCACCCGTACATGGGGCGGTCTTGTCGGCATGTCTGGCAATGCGGGCCTGATGGACGGAGGCTATATAGCCGTACCACGGTTTGGTATCTATAATGAAGAGGGTGATTGGATCATAGAAGGGATTGGTGTGTACCCCGACATTGAGGTGATCGACAGTCCGCACAAAGTAGCCCGTGGAGAAGATCCTTCCCTTGAGAAAGCCGTGGAAGTATTATTGGAACAACTCGAAGAAGATCCACCAAAAGACTGGCCGGTACCAGAATTGCCGGATCGTTCCGGATGGATCGAACAAGAGATAGAATAGTTAGAACGGATAACCAATCCCCAGGTTAAATACCAGATGATCCCGCCGCCAGTCACTGTCGAGCAGTCTTACAGAATCAAAATAGCTGCCGTCGTTGGTGGCGGGATCAGCCAGGGGGATCGCGAAATCAAATCGCAGAATAAAGAAACCGGCATCAATACGAAGACCGGTACCTGCCCCCAAAGCAATCTCCTCAGCAAAGCGGTCAGCAGAAAACGTACCACCCGGAACATTCCCGTCAGCTTCCAGTCGCCAGATATTTCCGGCATCAAGAAATAAAGCACCTTTAAAAATGTTGGTGATAGCAAAACGATACTCCAGGTTAGCTTCAAGCTTAAGCTCACCAGTACGGTAAATATTATACCCTGCACCATCATCCGCATCAGGAGAATAACTGCCGGGTCCCAGGTCACGCGGATGAAATGCACGAACGCTGTTGGCACCGCCAATGATATATTGCTTCACATAAGGCATCATATCCGAATTGCTATAAGGTATCCCTGCCCCGGTAAATAACCTGGTAACCAAACGGCGGCCATTCCCAAAATCCAGATAATACCGTATATCGGCATCCGCCTTGGTGTATTGGGCAAAATGCTGGTTAAATATGCCAAACCCACCCTCTTCCAGGGGCGAAGTGTTCAGTACATAGTTCATCAGCAAATAGGCCAAATTCCCTGAAAAGTCTACACCTAACTGAACAAACCAGTCATTCCTGGTGTCGGGATCCAGCCGTGAATTGTATGTCAGGTCATACTCGCTTCCTATAATAAACTGTTCAAAAAGGCCTTCCCGCAGCAGGGCGCCATCCATCAACAAACCTTCCATCCCTTCTTCAACATCGCCGAGTCTGAACAGCCTGAATACAAGGGGCGAAACACGATATTGCGTGGTCCGGGAACTGTTCCAGCCATATGCATACCCAGCCTGCATGGTCGTCAGACTAAAAGCGTCGGTCCTGTTCATGTGGCGAACACCAAGAGAGAGGTCTGTTTTTGGGGAAAATACACGACGGCCTATGTCATGGTCTCCGGGCAACAGAAATCGCGGAAACGACAGCGATGTCTCCAGGCCAAACTCCCGCGCAGAAGCCGAATGCTGGCTGCCAACCAACAACTCATAAGCGCCGTCGAAACGCAGCGTGAGAGCCTCTGCACCACCAAAAAGGTTGTGATTTGTTAATGTAGCGCTAAAACCCGGTCCGGCAAAATTGTTAGATTTTGTCACCCCACTGATTTCTGCTGTGATCGATCGTTTTTCCATCGGTGATAACAACACGCGCATATCCAGCAGGTCATCCTCAGTATCCTGGCGCCTCGAAAAGCGTATGTTTACAAAACGGAAGCTACCCAGGCTCATCAGATGGTTGCGGGTACGCTGGTGGTGATCGGCATTATAGAGGCTATCCCTGCTCAAAAATAATGACCGCATAAAAATCCCGGGATTAAACTGTGAGGCAGCATCCGTGAAATACACCCCATCACCAATACTGATAGTATCTTTAGACGCATCAGGGGGAACGTTGGCAGCCAGGTAATCGGCATGAATAAAAACATCCCCTATACGGAAAGGGCGTCGTGCAAAAGGCGGTGCTTCCTCCTTAAGGGTGGCGTAGATGTCGACACGACGATCTCCGGCCACCGAATCAGCCTGAAAAAGCAGGTGGTCGGCATGAAAATAGTAATACCCCTGATTATTTAAGGCCTGCTCAATACGCTGACGCTCCTGCTTCAGCAGGTCAAGGCTATAAGGTTCGCCGGTCTGAATCAGTGTATGCGCCAACTGTTCATTAATCGCACCCTCCACTTGCTCATTCCCATCTACTGGATGCAGCTCCCCAAACGTATAGGGTGGTTTAAGGGTAATATGATAATCCACAGAAACTGTCTTCTCATCGCCCTGCAGCTGATATTCAATGCCGGCGTCAAAATAACCCATATTGTTCAACCTGTTAGCGAGCAGTCGTTCATGCTGTTCAACAGACAGTTGCTCCTCGTAAACGGGCGCTTCTCCCAAACGGCGATTGAGCCAGTTACGCCAACCGGTTTCACTACCATCAGTAACCAGATAGAGCCACATGCGGGGTCGTGACATCAGGAATTTGTTGTTAGGTTGCGGACGCAACACCCGATTCAGTTCCCGCTCAACAGTACGTTCATCTTCAACCGGGGTTTCCTCTTCGATATGAAGCTCAGCACCCGTATATAGACGGCTATCCTCTTCCAGGTGTCGCATACCGGAACAACCCGAAAAGGAAAGCATAGCCCCAAATGCAAAAATAGTGACCAGGGCATAGAAAAGACGATATGCAACGTTTCCTTGTATCAAAATTTATTCTCCGTTAAGATTATCCGGTTCATATATCATATCACCCGCTTCTTCCTTGCTTCTGAACAGCTCCCTGAAGGTTGTGTATGTCTCTCTGAATATTAGTGAAAGGCCTGTTTCCACAAGCTCTCCTTCGTACAAATTCTGGTACTTACGCTCCCGGTAGCCTTTCACGGTAAGCCTGCCATCAGGAAACAGCAGGTATTCAACCGAAAAATCACCGGCAATATCTGTAGGGTCAACCTCTTTTCGGGTGTCATCTTCGAGTTCCAGATGTCCTCCGGCCGTGATTCGCAGGCGCTGATCGAGAAAGTCGCGGCTCACTTCCATCTGAAGCTGTGTTCGGCCGACCATTTGTCCGTCAGCCACCTGTTCGTACGACTCAACATCAAAATTGAGATCAACACCGCGAATATATTGGTCTGACAAACGATTAAGCTGTTGCGAAAGGATACGGCTTGCACTGCTTCGTGCGGTTGCAGATATCCCAGGTCCGGAGCCAAAGGTTGCCAGCGGATCATCCTGTATAAAACTTCCAAGGATGAGCAGCGCAAACACCTGCTTATTCAGTTCGGATTCGTTCTCGTTAAGCTCATTTAAACGCGTCTGCAGCCTGCCGTCCATAGCCCCGCTGTGCTCAGGGGGCAACGTAATTTCAAAACGTATTGCCGGGCTCATCAGGTCACCTTCCATATGCAAAACAACATCAAACGGATAGAGCTGCCTGAATTCATCCGTAGGATCGCTTGCTCCGTCATGAGATACTAACAACTCGCGCGCTGATGTTCGCAAACGGTAGCTTGCCGAAATATCTACATCCGCCTCAAGAGGGTCACCCATCCATGACACCCTGCTACCTTCCAGGATAGAAAAATTGCGACGAATCACATCATAAAAGGTCATTTGGTAAGCTCCTTCCGTAATTTCATACTGTCCGGCCAAATTTATCTGCCCACCGGGTTTAACACCGTAATTTAATAAACCGCCCCCTTTAACCTGAAGATAATCACCCGCCAGTTCATCTATCACAACACGAACATCTGTCTCGGGGTCAATTTCGACGTTTACGCTAATCTCAAGATTATCAAAAGCAGACATAACAGGATCTGGTTCTTCCGGACGCAACAGGATATCTTCAAATGCTTCATCGCGGATAGCGATAAACTGAACAACGCCCTCATCACCTATGGCTTCGGGCTGGTACTGTGGCAACAAAAACGTAAAGCTGGAGCCCCGGTTGAGTGATAAATTCCCCTCAATGGTGGGTTCCCCCAATGTGCCATGCATGTCCAGTTTTGTGTCGATCAATAGACGTCCATAATAGAGATCGCTAACCCCCTGGGGCAGATCCATAAGCAGAAAATTATCTGATGTCACCGAAATACCGGCCTGTATATCGGATAGCTCCCGGAGGTGGATATACCCATCTACACTGGCCCTGCGCCCGGCAGGATCGATAAGGCTAAACTGATCAAACCGGACATGGTAGCGATCGAATACGAGTGACTCATCCGGCATGGTATACCCTACACCCAGGGATGTAAGATGAAACCCCACATCATTAAAATGCAGCGCACCTTTTACCTCAGGGCGTACCGATTGACCTGAAATGTCAAGCCTTCCGGTGATAGCTCCCGACATGTCGGTAAGCTGATCAAAAGCAAGCGCCTCCAGCGTTGACAAATCCAGTTTTTCCAGGTGTACCTCCAGGTCAAGAGGGGACGGGTCATCCTGCCGGTACGATCCGGCCAGCTCCAGACGATTTCCATAGCCCCTTACCGAACCATTCATGTTGTAAAGGCCTGTTGCCGGGTTTTCCAGCTGAACCGTTACGTCCCCGATCGTATCGCCGCGGAAACCCATCTCAAGGATTTCCATTTCTGCGTCAAACAATGGCTCCGTGGCAAGGTCATTCGCTATAATTGAACCGCTAAAAAGCCCGGTAATCAGAGGACGGCCCCCGATCAGATCAAAGCTTGTCAGATTGATCCGGCTCCAGTGCAACTCAAGTGCCGACTGCCTGTCGGTCGGATCAGAGCTGTAGAGGGCAATTTCCTTATTATCTGTTGAAATAACCAAATCATGCGCCAGGATATGATTTCCTATAATAGTTAGATGATTCCCTTCGCGCACATTCCATTCCTGCCGGTTCACAACGATGCTCTCCTCTACAGAGACCCTGATCGAATCTGCTAATTGTTCAAGTTGTCCGGAAACATCCAGCCAGGCCCGTTCCTCTTCATCATCAAATCCAAACGAGAAATCCAGATTCTGCTCCCGGAAGAAACCGGCAAGTTGAATGTTCTTCAGGGACAACGGCTCACCCTCCAGGACGGGTATCTCTAAGCTGAAATCCATCTGACCGGGACCCGAACCTGCAATGGCGTGCATATCCTGTATCTGCCAGCCGCTGTAAGCAAGATCCGGAATATCCACCTCCAATGCCAGCTGACGTTTTCGGCTGTCAAAACCGCCTGAAAGAGAGAGTGGCTCAAAAGCGCTGAGTTGCGGGAATAATATTTCGGTAAGATAAGGAGAAGAAAATACAACAGCCTCCATGTCAAAATATTGATTTTCCATTTCTCCTTCCCTGGTAATGGAGTCAACCGGTTCGATGTAGCTGTAAATATGCCTGTTCAGAGCTTCCGGAATCAAAACCGGCGAAAAATTCCCCTTATATTCGGCCTTCAGCATGGGTGCATCCACGTTCAGGAAATAATTGTCATTCCTTTTCGCGGTTTCAACAGCAAGGCCGTTCATCATAAACACCTCCCTGTCAAGGAGCAGCCTGGTAGTATCCACATGCAATTCTCCTTCGGGAAAATCAGGTTCTTTAAAGGCAACAGCTGCATGAAGCTTGGTTTGCAAGGCAATCATTTCTTCGGTAAACCCTAAAGAGCGAGCATTCAGGTGCCCGAGATCGAGTTCGACCTCCATTTCCGGATAATCGCCGGCCAAACTCGCTTGCCCATCCAGGTCAAATGCGAGGTGTTCATCGACATACTCCAGTTCCAGTGCAGCAAGTCCATGATCCAGATTCGCCATGATATCAAGGTCACGGTAGGTATAATCATTGAACCGTAGGGAGTCGAGCCGCCCTTCCATTTGCATGACCATTTCCGGAAATGAAAGATTATGCCCCTGCGCCTCAAAAGTGGCGGACAGGTCATACAACTCTCCTTTCTGACCGGTAAAGGCCAGGATATCGGCGTTATCCACATCCAGTGATAGTTCCCAGCTACTCCCTTCACCCTCAGCTTCGTTGAGATAAAGGGATGTGGACAGATTGGCAAAGTCTGACAGCAACGCCGCTTCCATCCGGAAAGCATCCGGCCTACCCTGAAAGGCAGCTTCCAGGTCTATGTGTTCAGGCAGCGTCACAGCAGGTCTTACAGTATCGGGCAGGTAGGTCAGCATTTCGGCGGCATCACCCGTAAGCTGCAGGGAGGGAATATTGAGTGCAATCTGCCGGGGAGATAACAAATGTTGCACGTTGCCCGCCATTTCTGATCGTAGTCGTTGCGGAATAGTTACAGACAGGGTCTCCAGATTGAGATCGTTTACAGTGCCCCCCGCTGCTGCCTCAAGGAATACGGGAGGTGCTCCACTATCAGGGAAAAGGATGGACATAGCCGGCAGGAAATCTGGCAGATCCCGACCGAGAGTGGCTTCCAGGGTATTCAAATCTATGGGGTAGTCCGATTGCAAGGGCAACGCGAAATCCAGGACAGACATATCTGTATGCAAATCCAATGCGAGCTGACTTCCGGCAGACTCTATATACAGATCACGGAGGGTTGTGCCATCGGGTGTCAAAGCTATCCGGCCTGACATGTCGTTAAGCCGTAAACCACCAGCCTCCTGAGCTGTTACCTTCTGTAAAGTCAGGTCCAGCCCATCCGGAGAAGCATGCAGATCATCCAGCCATAGCTCCATAGAAGTAAGCTGTAAACCCTCCTCAACAGGGTCGGTTGCATCATCTGCAGCGCGATTATGCAGGGCAAAAGCACTTTCTGTAAGGCGAAACACGCTGGCCGACACCGACACCGGCATCACCCGGTCCCATTTGAAAGAAAATGAGGACTCATCGTTCTGTAAACCGGAATCTGTAGAACCTGCCGGCGAATGAATATCAACATCCAGGCCACTAAGCAGAAACCGATCAAGGTCAAATGCCATTGCTTCCAGATCTATCTGCCGACTACGTATGTCAAGCTTATCAAAACCGGTAGTAAGTGCAAAACCATGCTGATCCTGATAGGAAAAAGAGAGTTCTTCCAGGATCAACTGGCTGATTCCGACATCAGGAAGCTTGCCATCAGGTTCGCCCGCCGGTTTTTGTTCGACAAAAGCAGCAGATGCCTTCAGACTAACATCAACATCCTGGAAAAAAGTATAACCCAAATGGTATTGCATGTCGGACAGATTTAAACGGTCAACCCTTGTTTCCAATCTGCCTGTCCGGAACAACAGGTCAAGCCCGGCAAAATGATCGGCATAACGAAACCGGACATTATTCAGAAGGATATGATGCACATCGAACTGCCAGGGGATATTTTCCTGCCCCCGATCT
Organism: Bacteroidales bacterium; assembly: GCA_041686485.1. Classification (GTDB taxonomy): domain Bacteria; phylum Bacteroidota; class Bacteroidia; order Bacteroidales; family UBA7960; genus PUPG01. Next base: position 24,138 of record JAWLDT010000003.1, read on the forward strand.
GCTTGCACGCTGCCTGACCCTTGCCCGGCCCCGGATGTATGACCATTCTCGTCATTACTCTGAAAAGCTGCGGGCAAAAACTGATAATTAAAAGCTGTATCAGGCGGCAACCGATGCATGTTTACGACCGCATCTGTCAGATGAAGTTCATTGATGTGAACCTTATTGCGCAACAACGAAAAAAGATGTATATCAACAGCGAGTTCGCCGGCATATACAAGGGTATCGCCCTGCAGGTCTTCCGCGTATAAACCCTTAACGCGAATGGTTTTGGGAATACGGATATCCACCCGTTCAACCGACATGACCGTACCGGTCTGAGAGGAAATTGATCCAATCAGGCGGCTGCTTATATATGTCTGAACACCAGGTAGCTGGATAATCAACACCAGCAGAATCACAAAAACTATTACGGCCAGTGCGATACGCACAAGCCATTTCAGAAATATACCAAAATACTTACCCATCTTTTCCAGACAAAAAATATAAGCTTCCTATGCAAAACCAACCCGGCGTGATCCTCTGCCAAAATACAAAAAAAGTAGCAAAATTTCAGCCCGTCTGGTCCCGCATCCGATTTTATCAATCATTAAGGGACACAAAAAAGCCGGGAGAGCCCGGCATTTTTCAATTATACAGGTATATTATGCAACAGGGGTAGTTTAAAACTACCCGGTAGTAATGCACATCACTTATTCACCACGCATGGACATAATATCACGATCAAACACATACAAACCACGATCGCCCAGGAGTGCCAGCTTGTCAATGATAGACTCGACAGAAGCTTCCTCTTCTCTTTGTTCTTCAACAAACCACTGAATCCAGTTATTGGTGGCGTAGTCTTTTTCCTGAAGCGCGAGGGCCACGATATCGTTAATCGCACCGCTTACCATCTTTTCATGATCAAGAGCCGCTTCAAATGCTTCTTTGATTCCCGGGAATTGCTTTGGTGGTTTGTCTACAGCAGGAACCTCTGCAATACCACCCCGTTCGTTTATGTAGCGCATAAACTTCAGCATGTGTTCACGTTCCTCTTCCGACTGTGCATAAAACCAGTTGGCAATACCATCCAAACCGGCACTTTCTGCCCAGGAAGCCATGGAAAGATAGAGATGGGAAGCATATACTTCCTTAGCTACCTGTTCATTTAAAATTTTTAACATCTTTTTTGATAACATCATAATCGTATTTTAAGGGTTCATACTATCTTTAATGATAACAAAAATACGATTTAATTGTTTATAAGAGAAAATAGCTTAGTCACCAGATGGACTCAGGCTCATTATATTATAGCAGATAATCAATTTTATGTAAATCAAAGTAGCTGGAAGGAAGAAAAAAAGCTGGAAGCTGGAAGCTGGAAGCTGGAAGGAAGAAGAAAGAAGCTCGAAGCTCGAAGCTGGAAGCTGGAAGGAAGAAGAAAGAA
>JAWLDT010000003.1:25666-47429 GCA_041686485.1 Bacteroidales bacterium
GAAGCTGGAAGCTGGAAGGAAGAAGAAAGAAGCTCGAAGCTCGAAGCTGGAAGCTGGAAGGAAGAAGAAAGAAACTCGAAGCTCGAAGCTGGAAGCTGGAAGGAAGAAGTGAACGGTGAAATAGTAAAAATAATGAATATGGAAGAAAATACCCTGATCTGTACCTGTAATGAAGTGTATAAGCATGAAATTGAGCAGGCCATACGCGAGAAAGGCCTTAAAACTATTGAAGCGGTCGGTAATGAGACCACTGCCGGAACCATGTGTGGCGGCTGCGTGGATGAAATATATTTACTGCTGGAAAAGATTAACGGCACAGTAAACCTGTAAATACAGAATTGTTTCGTAGTGATTTGTTGCTAACCTGATTCATTCATAAGCTTAGTGACCCTTTCCCGCATAGGTGGAAAAGTGAGGAATACATGGTGAAACCTGGCCATGTTTTCGGGCTATTTTTGTCCGTCGGTATACCCCTTCAGATCCTCGTTGATGCGTATCTTTCTGATAAGCAACTTGAGCAGTTCATCAAGTTTGCTCCCTTCTGTATAATCCGCCGGTACAATATGATCCACCCGGTTGAGCCGGATCATTTCCCGGCATCTTTCGCGCGCAGATTCTTTTCCCGGCCTTGTTTCCGAAGCTGTTTTGAACACTGCAATTGTATAGCCCCCCTGGTAATTCATCATCTTCATGGAAGGCACATCTGTTTCGCCATCGCCAATATAGATCATCCTGTTAAATGCAACCGGGCGCTGCTCCTCAGAAATATGCTGATTTACCCGTTTGTCATCGTAGGAGTTGTCAATTCCCTTGTTGATGCGAAAAAGATATTGTGTTTTATTGGTATAATTCACGGCCAGCGCAGGCCATTCCGCCTCATCTTTTTCATTATACTTGAAACCGGAAGCAAAAATATTACGAAAATGCCTGGCAATGGTAGTACCTGAAATAAATTCCCTTAATCCTGAGGAAATAATGTGGTGGTCCAGTATGATGCCCAGAGAATATGCATAGTCATTGATACGATCAAAATAATCCTCCACCCCGGCAAAAAACCGGATGTCCTTGCCGTAATCAATGAAATCCTGTTTCCTGACAGGAATCTCCTTTTCACGCGATTTCTGCAGCATAAACTGCATGTAAGCCAGGATGCCGTCCATATCATGGTCATAACCCATCTGATTGGCGTCTTTCCAAAACTTCTCTTTAGGAATGCCTAGTTTGGGTATAAATGAATGCTCCTGCATGTTGCCTGGTGCAAGAGTGTCATCAAAATCATAGGCAATGGCGGCACGAATCAGGTTTTCGTTCATCATCAAATCGTTTTAGTTTAACTAATATGCGCATTATTCCTTGCGAAGCTACAGACATCCTGCTTTCCAGGCAGAACACACAGGGCAAATGCTGCACTTGCAGAGAAGTTGCCCCATACTATTGCATCAAAGAAGGTTTACACGCTTACAAAAATAGCATATCTTACTGTTTCTCAAAGAAAATACCCCTATTCACGGAAAGTCACTCAAACTTTGATCACAAGTAACACACCTGTCCCGCCTATGCAGGAAAGGAACTGAATTCAATTTTGTGAATATCCCAGGCTAATAAAAATTCATTAGGAACTAAAATATTTTGTCAGTACAAACGAAATATCAAGTAAAGTTTCCTATTTTTAGGGGTCTAAAAACACCGTTCTCTAATGAAGTTATTTTCACTTTCTCCCTTTTTTAGCCTGTCTGTTCTGGCTTTTATTTTACTGTTTTCTCCCATGGTTTTGGTAGCAGATGAAGCTACCGGGATGCAGGATGATACACCATCACTCGAAGACAGTCTCTACCTGGATGCTTTTATGGATGGAATTATGCAGGCACATATGGACAATCAGCATATTGCCGGCGCCACGGTTGCCATCCTTCATGAAGGTGACACTGCTTTGTTTAAAGGGTACGGATACGCCGATCTGGCAAATGAGGTAAAGGTTGATCCCGACACAACCCTTTTCCGGATCGGCTCCATCTCCAAACTGTTTACCTGGATTGCCGTGCTGCAGCAAGTTGAAAAGGGACATTTAGACCTTGACCGGGACATCAATGATTACCTTTCCGATATCCGGATTCCCGAAACGTATGATAAACCGGTAACATTACGCAGTCTGATGTCTCACACACCGGGATTTGAGGATATCCTCCTGCGGTTGTTCATCAGGGAAGATCAACCCGTTCCCGCATTAAAAGAGATCTTTCAGAACCAAATGCCCAGGCGGATAATGCCCCCCATGGAAGAAGCAGCGTATAGCAATCATGGAACCGGCCTGGCGCAATACATTGTTGAACAGACAACCGGGAAACCTTTTGAGCAGTATGTTGAACAACATATTCTGGAACCTCTGGGTATGACGCGTACTACGTTCCGTCAGCCGCTGCCGGAGGAATTGCGCCCTGATGTATCGAACGGTTATGCATACGAAGATGGCATCTTTCAGGTCAAACCTTTTGAGGTGGTCCCCATGGCCGGGGCTGGTGGCGCTTCTACCACCGCCAGCGACATGCTGGTCTTTATGGAGTGTTTACTGAATGAAGCGCGCCACGACACGATCAGCCTGCTGGACTCTGCCACCTATGCCACGATGAAAGAGCCAGTACTTACACATACCAAAGGCATGAACCCGGCACGACATGGTTTCATGGACCTTAGCAAAGAACACATCACCATTATCGGACATGGCGGCAACACCTTCCTGTTTCACTCTTTACTGGCCCTGTTGCCTGAGCATGATACTGCCATCTTTATCTCATTCAACACAGATACCGCCGGCAGAAGCTATCACAAAGTGCTGGAACTTTTCCTGGAGCAGTATTTTCCTCCGCCACCCGCCCCGGATCCTTTATCATTGGATATGGAGTACCTTGAAGGATTTACCGGCACCTACATGAGCAATCGTCGCCCCCATTCCGATATCCTGAAGATCATTGGATTAATGAATACTTTGGAGGTTTCGGCAGATAATGATCAACTACGCTTTAAAGACTTTTTTGGAGATGTACACTACCCGGTACCTATTGACAGCACCACGTTTTATCTGGAAAAGACCCACACAAAAATCGGGTTTCAACGCCCGGCAGACGAAAACGCCCAAAAACTGTATATAAGTAATTATCCTATCATGGCTTTTAACAGAATAGAAGGCCTTTATTCACCCGGCCTTCATCTGACCCTATTTGTCGTTACCCTTATATGCATCCTCTATATTTTGCTATTCTGGCCATGGGCATATTTTTTAAAAAGGCATTATGAGAAAAACCCAAAAGCTCCGCATACACTGCCTTTTATAGTCAAGCTGACAGCCTGGATACCCGCAGCCCTGTTTCTGTTATTCTACATCTTATTGTTTATCTCTGCAGGCGGAGAGGAAATTGTATTCGGCATTCCGGCCGGTATACGCATTGGCCTTTTCCTTCCCCTGGCAGCGATCCCCTTTGTTTTAATGATGATATGGAGCAGCATTGTTATTTGGAAATCACCAGGAATACGTCTCCTGAGCCGTATATTTTATAACCTCGCCTGCCTTGCATTCCTGTTGTCTTACTGGCAACTCTATTTCTGGAATCTCCTGGGCTGGAATTATTAGACAAACTTATGAGACAGCTCCGTCCGGCATTAATCGGTTTGCTTGTCCTGCTCCTTTACACATGTAAAAGCAGCACGGAAGAAGAACAAAGACCATGGCCTGATCAGCGCCTCAGCAGATGGCTTTCTTATTACGAGGTCACAATGGACGATTTTGAAAAGAGCGGCCAGTTCCTCCGGACATACCCGGTAGAAAGGGAGTTTTCTCCTTCAGAAGCCGGTGTTTTCCAGAACTTGTTTGTGTATTCACCCGATTCATCATTGGCCATCGATTTGGACAGTTATCACCTAATCCTTGACATTAACGAGGACGGTGAGCTCTATTCACCAGGGAGAGAAGTGGACATGGAGGTAGGCCTTATAAATCTGAGCAACGGGAAACGCGAACGTCTTTTGTTTTGCGGTACCATCTGCCTTTTTGAAGAGGCCACATTCCAAACAGACAGCCATATTGTAGTGGCGGGCTTTACCGAAAACAGCCGGGGCTATCATCCCACACTTTGGACAATCAACACGAACCTGGATAGCCTGGAAATCTATAAAACCCCGGCTGTCATAAAACCCGAAGCCATCCGCTATACCGCAGAAGAACGACTGGATCATATAAACTTCCGCCACAGCACACCGCCATCTGACAAAGGACTCGATAACCCTCTCTAAAAAAGTTTATTTTTGCCCGACTGCATATTTATCGAGAATAAAACAGGTTACACCACATCATTAGGTATCTTACGCAGAAAAGAGACATTCGGAGTGCCCCACCAAAGTGGGTTTTCTTACCTTTGCGCCGAAATTGTTAATAAAACCTTTTACCTTTAAACCTATGATGCCTGGCAGATCTTTTTTTCGGGTTATTTCCTTTCTGATTATCTGTATACTTACCTGTCAGTCTGCTTATGGTGCGGAGGAACGTGCTTCCATTCACGCTGTCAGGACATCAGAACCTCCTGCAATAAACGGAGACCTCCGGGATGACGCCTGGCAACAGGCCAATACCGCATCCGGCTTTTATCAGTATCAACCATACAATGACCGCATGGCCACCTATGATACAGAGGTCAGGGTACTGTATGATGACCATGCCCTCTATATTGCAGCAAAGATGTTTGATCCGGCACCCGACAGCATTCTGCAGGAGATGGGCTTGCGAAATTCAGGAGATAATATCAATGCTGACCGTTTTTATGTTGATATCAACCCGTTTGATGATGGCATCAATGGCTTTCGTTTCCAGGTGTCAGCCTCAGGCGTTCAAACCGACGCCAATATGGCGGGTGGTGGCCGGCATGGCGACCTTAACTGGGACGCCGTATGGGAAAGCGCAGTCATGATTGTTGAAGATGGCTGGCAGGTTGAAATAAAGATTCCATACTCCGCATTGCGCTTCCCAAGAGGCAATCTGCAGGAATGGGGCATCAATTTCTGGCGGGAGATCAGACGTACACGTGAAACATCCAGCTGGAATTTCGTCGACCGCCAGGTGAGTAACCCCCTCGCCTACATGGGTCAACTAAAGGGAGTCCATGATATTGACCCACCCTTAAGACTCTTGTTTTACCCCTACATATCCAATTATATTGAGAAGAACGGCTATGAAACCGGCTGGGCCAATTCATTCAACGGAGGTATGGATCTGAAATATGGTATCACACCGAGTTTTACCATGGACATGACCCTCATACCTGACTTTGGACAGGTTCAATCAGATGAAAAAGTACTCGACCTGTCCCCTTTTGAGGTAAAATATGATGAGAAACGCCAGTTTTTTACGGAGGGAACCGAACTGTTTGAAAAAGCCGATCTTTTTTATTCACGACGTATAGGTGATATGCCGGCAAACTATCACAGGGCGGCAGAAGAGGTACAGGAACATGAAGTTATCACGGACAATCCACTTGAGGCACGTATGATCAACGCCACCAAGATCTCCGGTCGTACCGCAGGCGGGCTGGGTATTGGCTTTTTTAATGCGATAACAGCCGAAAGCAATGCCATCCTTTTGGATACCCTGACCAGCGAAACCAGGGAAATTACCACACAGCCTTTTACCAATTACAACTTATTCGTATTTGATCAGAGCATGAAGAACAACTCATTTGTAAGTCTCATCAATACAAATGTTGCCAGGGCCGGTTCCGGCTATACGGCAAATGTGTCTGGTACGGAATTCCGCCTCATGGATAGCAGCAACATGTACCGGATTAGCGGATCAGGTGCCCTCAGCCAGCAATATTATAGTGATATCAATAACAATTACGGACATAAATATGACCTGAGCATCGGAAAATCCGGCGGTGTCTGGCAATACAATTATCACCGGAATGTCATCAGCGACACCTACGACCAGGACGATATGGGTTTCCTGAGAAGGAATAACCAAATCAATGACGGTGTCAGTGTAGGTTATAACATTTATGACCCTTTCCGGCGTTTCTTGATGCTGATCAACTCATTCAGCTTCACCTACTCCCGTTTGTATGAACCCAGAACATTTACCAGCATGGAGCTGAGCTATTTCACTATGATCGTTTTTGATACACGCTTCCATATAAGAGGGGGCATCAGCCATAAACCAAAAGGCGAACGTGATTACTATGAGCCACGTGTAACTGGACGGTATTACCGCACTGAATCGGAGACAGACATGAGATTCTCTTTTTCTTCCGATTATCGAAAAAGTGTTTATGTAGATGGCGGGGTTAGCGCCGGAAGACACCAGTCGATCGAATCAAAAGATTATTACGGATTCAATGTTGAGCCAACATGGAGGGTAAGTGACCAATTGAACATGTCTTACGGGTTTCGTTATCAAAAACAAAAGGATGATATCGGATACGTCGGGCATGACAGCACTGAGGAGATATATTTCGGACGCCGGCAGTCACCGACCATCACCAATACCCTTAACAGTACATACATTTTCAACAATGACCTGTCGCTGGATCTGGCCATCCGGCACTACTGGTCGCGGGTTGATTACGACGGACAGTATTACCTGCTTCAGGAAGACGGCCGGTTGAGTCCGACTACCAGGGATGTTCAGGCGAATGATATTAATTATAATGCATATACCCTCGACATGCTACTAACATGGCATTTTGCGCCCGGCAGTCAAATGACACTGGCCTGGAAACATGCTATTGACAGTGCAGACAATGAGATACCATCCGGCTATGTTGATAATGTACAACACATGCTCGATCAGCCTCAAATAAACAGCCTCTCACTTAAAGTGCTCTACTACATCGATTTTCAGTCCATTCAACAGTTAAACCAACATCTTTTTCACAATTCTTAACCGCACTTGCAGGAAGACAGACGCGTTTCATTAACAAAGAAATTCGTTGTACATTCGTTGCCTGAACGCTCGCTTATCTTTTATTAAAATACAATGGGTCTATGACACATTCACACGACCAGCATCATGATATCAAAACACTACTTGAAAAAGAGCTTGCCCGCACGGAACAGCGGGTAGATGAGTACCGTGAACTCACGCGTCCGGTAGGCCCGGAAAACGCTATCGGACGTGTATCACGCATGGATGCTATCAATAACAAAAGCGTAACCGAAGCTGCATTGCGACAGGCAGAAGAGAAGCTCGAACGTCTCCGGCATATGCAATCCCGTCTGGATGACCCTGATTTCGGTTATTGCACCCGATGTAAGAAGCCCATACCAGCCGGACGTTTAATGGCCATGCCACAGAGTTCTTATTGTGTCCAATGCGCAGGATAAATGAGTATATGATGAGAAAGAATATAGCCACAGTCATGGCAGGTTGGAGTTTATGCATATTGCTGCTGCTGTTTAACCAATGTCATGCACCCGAAAACCAAACAGCAATGACCTTGAAAACCATTCACGAAAGAACAAGCATACGTGATTATGCCGACAGGGAGGTGGAAGAAGAAAAGCTTGAACAACTTTTAAAGGCAGCCATGGCCGCCCCTTCCTCCAGAAACGTGCAGCCCTGGCAATTTTATGTGATACATAACGGGCAAACCCGCCGTAACCTGGCTGATAAGCTGCCTTCGGCCGGCATGCTGGCAAAAGCGCCTGTAGCAGTGGTGGTTTGCGGAGACATCGAAAAGGGTCAACCCAATCCGGAACAACAAATGAACTGGATTATGGATTGCTCCGCAGCAACGCAAAACCTACTGCTGGCAGCGCAATCAATGGGTCTTGGAGCCGTATGGACAGGCGTGTACCCTTACCGGCAACGAATAGATATTGTCCGGAGCGCTTTGGAAATTCCGGATAATCTGATTCCCCTGAATGTAATCCCCATTGGTTACCCGGCCGAACACCCCAGGCCGAAAGATAAATGGGATCCGGATAAAATCCAAAAACACTAAAGCCATCCTGAATTTAATCTTGAAATATATTTGTAAAAACAAAAAATCATTGTACTTTTGCAGGTCTGAAAGTTAAAAAAGAAACAAGCACAGCACATAAACAGCTAAAAAACATGTACTTAAATCCGGAAAAAAAGAAGAGTATTTTTCAAGAGTTTGGTGGAAGTGAAACCGATACGGGTTCCCCGGAAAGTCAAATAGCTCTGTTTACGCACCGTATTAAGCATTTGACAGAACATCTGAAACAAAACAAAAAAGACAACAACACGCGGCGTTCGCTGGTGTTATTGGTAGGTAAACGCCGTAAGCTTTTGAAATATTTGCAGAATAATGATATTGAACGTTACAGGGCAATTATTAAAGAACTAGGTATCAGGAAGTAAGCATTTTTAAGAAAAACAGGCAATTACTAACTAATTGCCTGTTTTTTTTAATATATACATCAAATATATATTTAAGAGTATTAGAAATTAAGACGAAGAGGAAGGAAAACAATGAGTAAGCAATTAGGAATTCAGAAGACAATCAGTCTGGGTGATGGGAACGACATTACCCTTGAAACAGGAAAACTAGCAAAACAGGCAGACGGTTCTGTGGTCGTAAAAATGGGTGATACCATGCTATTGGCCACGGTTGTAGCCAAATCAGAAATAAAAGAAGGTCAGGCATTTTTACCGCTCTCTGTGGATTACCAGGAGAAGTACGCCGCGGCCGGACGTTTCCCGGGTGGCTTTTTCAAGCGGGAAGCCCGCCCCTCGGAACAGGAGATATTAATATCACGACTGGTGGATAGGGCACTACGCCCCATGTTCCCCGACTATTACATGGCCGAAACACAAGTGTTGATCTCCCTGATTTCAGCAGGTAAGGACACGCTGCCGGATGCCCTGGCAGGTTTAGCCGCCTCAGCGGCCCTTTCCGTGTCAGACATCCCGTTTAACGGTCCTATCTCCGAAGTACGGATCGCCCGCATCGACGGAAAATATATGATCAATCCAGGGATCTCAGAACAAGCTTCCGCAGATATTGATCTTATCGTCGCCGGAACCCTCGACAACATCGTAATGGTCGAAGGCGAAATGAAGGAAGTATCCGAAAAGGACATGCTCGAAGCCATTGACAAAGGGCATCAGGCGATTAAAATACAATGCCAGGCACAGCTTGATCTCGCCGCTCAGGTAAAAAAAGCACAGACCAAACGCGAATATCCGCCTCAGGAAAAGGATGAAGCTCTTTTCAGTGAAATGAAAGACAAGCTGTATGATAAGATGTATGAGGTAACCAGCCGGACCATCAGCGACAAAAAAGAACGTAAAGATGCTTACGCGGAAGTCGTGGAAGCCTATACAGAAACCTTGTCGGAAGAAATACTGGAAGAAAAAGGCGGACTTATTCACCAGTACGCCGGTGAAATTCAGAAAGCAGCCATCCGCAATTTCGTGCTTGATACTCAAAAACGTCTGGATGGTCGCGGTACAAGAGAGATACGCCCTATCTGGACAGAAGTGGATTACCTGCCGTCAGCCCATGGATCAGCCATATTTACCAGGGGCGAGACGCAGTCGCTGACAACCGTTACGCTGGGCACCAAACTGGATGAACAGACCATTGACGGCGCAGTGATTGAAGGAAAAAGCAAGTTTCTCTTGCACTATAACTTTCCCCCATTCTCGACCGGAGAAGCCAAGATGATGCGCTTTACCAGCAGGCGGGAAATCGGTCACGGAAACCTCGCCATGCGCGCACTCCGCCCTGTGCTGCCCAACGGAAATGACAATCCCTACACCGTGCGTGTCGTATCCGACATATTGGAATCCAACGGGTCTTCCTCGATGGCGACCGTATGTGCCGGCACAATGGCCCTGATGGACGCCGGAATCAATATCTCCAAACCTGTATCAGGTATTGCCATGGGCATGATTGCCGACACAGCGTCAGGAAAATACGCGATCCTGTCCGACATCCTTGGCGATGAAGACCACCTGGGTGATATGGACTTTAAAGTAACGGGTACCGTTGATGGTATCACTGCCTGTCAGATGGACATCAAAGTAGAAGGCCTTAAATACGAAGTGCTGGAAGAAGCGCTGGCACAGGCACGTGAAGGCAGAATGCATATCCTGCAGGAAATGCAAAAAACCATTGACCAGCCCAGGGGTGATTTTAAGCCTCATGTACCGCGCATTGTAAAACTTACCATTCCGAAAGAGTTTATTGGAGCCGTGATTGGACCAGGCGGTAAAGTAATACAGGACCTTCAAAAAGAGAGCGGCAGTACAATTGTCGTTGAAGAAGTGGGTGAATACGGTGTGATTGATATCGTATCTGAAAATAAAGAATCAATCGACTATGTTTCCGAACGTATCAAAGGCATTATTGCCGTACCTGAGATCGGAGAGGTATACCAGGGTAAGGTAAAAAGCATCGTGCCATTCGGTATGTTTATTGAGATCCTGCCCGGTAAAGAAGGACTTCTGCATATCAGCGAAATAGAATGGAGAAGGCTTGAGAAAGTGGAAGACAGCGGCTATAAAGTGGGAGACGACATAGAAGTGAAGCTGCTTGATGTGGACAAGAAAACAGGCAAACTGAAACTGTCCCGCAAAGCACTACTTCCCAAAGATAAGTAAGAATAATAAGTAAGAGGATCCCGGCCTTTCCGCGCAACCTCCGGCCTGTTTTTACGTATCATAATTATACTGATAGATAGTTAGTACCGGTTAAACCTATGAGACAACTAAAAATTGTAAAACAGGTCACGAACAGGGATACGGCTTCACTTGACAAATACCTTCAGGAAATTGCCAAAGTGAGCCTTATCTCTCCGGAAGAAGAAGTACGTCTTGCGCAGCGTATCAGGCAGGGAGACAAAGCAGCCCTGGAAAAGCTGACCAAAGCTAACCTGCGCTTTGTGGTGTCAGTCTCCAAACAATATCAAAACCAGGGCCTCAGTCTGCCCGACCTGATCAACGAGGGCAACATGGGCCTTATAAAAGCCGCTCAGCGCTTTGATGAAACTCGTGGTTTCAAATTTATCTCCTATGCTGTATGGTGGATCCGCCAATCCATCCTGCAAGCCCTGGCCGAACAGGCCAGGATCGTACGGCTGCCGCTGAACAAAATCGGCACCATCAATAAGATCAACAAAGCCTTTGGTGAACTTGAGCAAAAGCATGAACGGGAACCGGATGCTTCAGAAATAGCCGATATGCTCGATATATCTGTCGAAGAAGTCAAAAGCGCTATCCGCTATTCCGGCAGACATCTGTCGATGGATGCGCCACTGCTGGAGGGCGAAGAGAACGACATGTACGAGGTGTTACAACTTGATAATGGTGAAAACACCCCGGAAAACAGCTTGCTGTATGATTCCCTCAAAAATGAAATAGAACGTACGATCGCAACTTTGCCCAAACGGGAAGCAGAGGTCATCAAACACTACTTTGGCCTTAACAGCATGCAGCCACATACCCTTGAAGAAATCGGAGAAAAACTGAACCTGACCAGGGAACGGGCCAGACAAATCAAAGAAAGAGGTTTAAAGCACCTGAAGCATACTTCAAAATGTAAAATCCTGAGAACCTACCTTGGGTGAAAAGGTTACGTTGCTTCTTAATATAGATGATGATATGGAAACCCTTGTAGCTCCCTCACTACTGGCCGCCGACTTCCTCAATCTTAAAACAGAAGTGGAAATGGTCAACCAAAGCCAGGCCGACCTTTTTCATGTCGATGTTATGGACGGCCATTTTGTGCCCAACATCTCTTTTGGGTTCTCTATCATCAAACAAATAAAAGCCATTGCTGAAAAGCCCCTGGATGTACACCTCATGATCAGTGACCCTGACAGGTTTATCCCGACATTCAAAGACAGCGGTGCTGACTGGTTAAGTGTACACTACGAAACATGCCCCCATCTGCACCGTAGCATTCAGCAAATCAAAAACCATGGTATGAAAGCCGGGGTTGTCATCAACCCGCACAATAATGTGGAGCTACTTCAGGGTATCCTCCCTTCAGTAGATTTTGTGCTGCTTATGTCCGTAAATCCCGGGTTCGGAGGCCAACAATTTATTGACAGTACCTATGAGCGCATCCGGACTTTAGATCATATGAAGCAATCACTCAATCCGGAGATGCTTATTGAAGTTGATGGTGGCGTGGATGCATCCAACGCCCAAATGCTGGTACATGCCGGAGCCAATATCCTGGTGGCAGGCAGCGCTGTCTTTAAGGCCGATCAACCGACAGAGGTGATCAATGCAATGAAGGAAACCAACCAGAGACGCATGGTTACCTGAGGAGACGGTGAACGGTAAACAGTGAACGGTGAACGGTGAACAGTGAACAGTGAACGGTGAACGGTGAACGGTGAACGGTAAACAGTGAACGGTGAACGGTGAACGGTGAACAGTGAACGGTGAACGGCGAATAGTGAACAGTGAACAGTGAGCTGAGAGTTGAGAGCTGATAAGACGTGAGGGCGAGAAGATGCGAGGATGCGAGGATGCGAAGACGCGAGGATGCGAAGGCAAGAGCTTCTAACTTTTTTCAACATTTACCGTTTATCCTCTTCGGATCTATCATTCGATTAATTACCTTATAATTTTATGATATTTTCAAAAAATTACTGAACATTTTGCTGTTTTTTTTGTCTACCATATAGAATATTTATCAAAACCCCGTAACTTTTTTATAAAATCGAAAGAAACTAAGGAAAAATGCTTTTAAAATATTGTTTATAATTAGTCTAAATAAAAATTATTAACTATAAAACTATACTTGTTATGAAATTCGTAAAAATAGCCGCTTTATTCATGTTTACCATTGGTTTAACCCTTTCATTCAGCCAGGCTTTTGGCAATGATGTTCTGATATTTGAAACATCTAAGGGAGAAACCTTAACACTTGAGATTCGTCAGGAAACAGAAGAGGAAGTTCCCTCCTTTGTAAAGCCTGAAACGGCTAAACCAACCATTGAACCAATGGATCAGGAAGCCATGAAGGAACTGCTGCTTAACCTGCGTAAACCTGAGCAGGAAGAAGCCGTCCCTTTCTGCCTGAATAAATAAAAATAGCTCCTTTTTCAATGAAGGGCAAATAACCTGGTTTAAAAGGTTGTTTGCCCTTTTTTTGTCATTACGGGAATTTCCTGCAATATTATACATATATTTACATCCTGTTTGCATAAACAAGGCATATTTTTGCCATTCTTTTCTTACTTTCGCATCTTTAAATTCATTAAAGCTGAAGAGATAAAACAGGAAACAAGCCATGTCAACGCAGGACAGTCGTACCAGGTACATCTTTGTGACCGGTGGCGTGACCTCGTCATTGGGTAAAGGGATTATATCGGCGTCCCTGGCCAAGTTGCTGCAGGGCCGGGGTTATTCGGTTACCATTCAAAAACTGGACCCTTACATCAACATTGACCCGGGCACCCTGAACCCATATGAGCATGGCGAATGTTATGTTACGGAGGATGGCGCCGAGACCGACCTGGACCTTGGTCATTACGAAAGATTCCTGAACGTCTATACCTCTCAGGCTAACAATATAACCACCGGAAGAATATACCAATCGGTCATAGAGAAGGAACGACGAGGCGACTACCTGGGTGAAACGGTGCAGGTCATCCCCCACATTACCGATGAGATCAAACACCGTATCCAGATATTGGGTGCACAGGAATTGTATGATTATGTTATCACTGAGATTGGAGGTACTGTCGGGGACATTGAATCCCTTCCTTACATTGAGGCCATCAGACAGTTAAAATGGGAAATGGGCGACCGCAGCATGGTGATACACCTCACCCTGATACCCTACCTGTCAGCTGCCGGCGAATTGAAAACCAAGCCAACCCAGCACTCTGTGAAAACCATGCTGGAATATGGCGTCCAGCCTGATGTGTTGGTCTGTCGAACGGAAAAACCCCTTAATGATTCTATTCGCAATAAGATAGCCTTGTTTTGTAACGTGAAATCCTCTGCGGTCATTGAAGCCATAGACACCAACAGTATTTATAAGGTACCCTTATTAATGCAGGAGGAACGTCTCGACATGGAGGTGTTAAAAAAGACCAGGATGCCGGCCAGACGCAAGCCGGAGATGAAACAATGGCGTTCATTTCTGAAGAAACTTGAAGCCCCCAAAAGTACTATTGACATTGGACTGGTAGGGAAATATGTAGAGCTGGTTGATGCCTATAAATCCATCATCGAAGCGATGATCCATGCCGGAACGGAGAATGACTGTAAGGTGAATCTTCACCTGATCCATTCTGAACAGATCACTATGGAGAATAAAGAAGAAAAACTCCGCGGTATGTCCGGGGTGATCGTAGCTCCGGGATTTGGTGACAGAGGCATTGAAGGCAAGATTGCGGCAATCAATTATGTTCGCCAGCATAACATCCCGTTTTTTGGTATTTGTCTGGGCATGCAATGCGCCATGATCGAGTTTGCGCGCAATGTATTATCACTCCCCGATGCCCATTCTACTGAAATGGTTGCGGACACACCTGAACCCATCATTGACATTATGGATGAGCAGAAAAAAGTATATGTCAAAGGCGGTACCATGCGACTCGGCGCCTATCCATGTACTATTAAAAAACCATCCCGTGTTTATAACATTTATGGCAAGGGGCAGGTCAGAGAAAGACACCGTCACAGGTATGAATTGAACAACAAGTATTTACCCCGCCTCGAACAGGAAGGCATGATTGCCAGTGGGATAAATCCCGATACAGGCCTGGTTGAGATTGTTGAGCTGCAGGACCATCCCTGGTTTATTGGGGTTCAGTTCCATCCTGAATACAAAAGTACGGTTGACGCACCCCATCCGTTTTTCATTGACTTCGTAAGGGTTGCAAAAGCAATATCCCGGAAAAACAGCTGACCAATTGCCAACTGTAAATTTATCAGGCTGAATTTTACTTCGTTCTGCTAAGACAGTTCGGTCATTTACACTATATTTGCACTCCGAAAATCAAACATATTTTTTAGATGACGAGAGATAACATCATCGGCCTGATAATCATCACCGCCATTATAATCGGATATAGCATATGGATGGCTCCCTCCGAGGAGGAGCGCCGGGAAGCCCAGCGGATCAGGGACAGCATCGCCGCAGCGGAACAAGTACGGGAAGAAGCCCCTGCAGAAAAGGAGCCTGTTGCAGAACCTTTACCAGAAGATCCGGTGACAGAAATGCCGGCAGAAGATCCGGATTCATTGGATGAGGATGATATAGAACGCCTCAGGGAAAGTATGGGGCACTTTGCCGCTTCAGCCCTGGGAGAGGATACTTTGTATACCATTGAAAATGAAGAACTAATCATAACAATAAGCAAGAAGGGCGGCCATGTTTATTCGGTTGAGCTTAAAGATTACACAACCTACGACCAGGACCCTTTGATGCTGTTTACCGGGGAAGACGATCATTTTACCTTTAACTTTTTTACGGGTCATACTAATGTCTCAACGGAGAACCTGTATTTCGACCCATATATCAATGGTCGTCCGCTTATAGGTGACGAAAGCATGGTTGTAGCCGGCGAAGACAGCCTTTCCTTTTCCATGCGGGCCTATAGTGACTTTCACAGTGCAGACAACCCCAGCTACATCGAATTCGAATATGGCCTCAAGGGAGGCAACTACATGGTGGATTTTGATGTGCATTTTATTGGCACGCGGGAGGCAATCGCGCCGAACACTACGTTCATCAACCTTGACTGGCGGGCTAAACTGCCCCGTCAGGAAAAAAACAGGGATAACGAATTAAACAACTCCACGGTTTATTATAAATATCTAAATGATGATGTATCCCGCATAAGACCCACCAGGGATGATGATGAAGAGCTCGCTACCCGCGTCCGATGGATCTCCTTTAAACAGCAGTTTTTTTCGACGGTACTAATCTCCGAAGACGGATTTACCAATGCCGATATCGCCAGCAATACGGTGGAAGAAGAGAACACCGACTTTCTAAAGGTCATGGATGCATCTATCAATATTGATTATGATGCCCGTGTAGACAATACCTTCGACATGCGCTGGTACTTTGGTCCGAATCAATACCGGTTACTTTCAGGTTATGACCTTGAACTGGAGCGCCAAATACCGCTTGGATGGGGCTTTTTCCTTACTTCCTGGATAAACCGCTTTGCCGTCATCCCGGTCTTTAACTTTCTTGACAGCTTTGAACTGAATTATGGTGTAGTCATCTTAATCCTGACCTTTCTGCTCAAGATCGTCCTGCTACCGATCGCTTACAAGACATACATCTCGCAGGCTAAAATGCGCCTGCTCAAACCGGAGATTGACGAACTCAACAAAAAATATCCCAAGAAAGAGGATGCCATGAAAAAGCAGCAGGCAACCATGAGCCTCTATAAAAAGGCGGGTGCCAATCCAATGTCCGGGTGTATCCCGATGCTGCTTCAGCTTCCGATTCTCATCGCCCTCTTCCGGTTTTTCCCGGCCTCAATAGAGTTAAGGCAAGAAGCATTCCTCTGGGCAGACGACCTGTCATCCTATGACTCCATACTCAGCCTCCCATTCTCCATCCCGTTTTACGGTGACCATGTCAGTTTGTTCACATTGCTGATGGCGGGTTCAATGATTATCTACACCCACATGAACTCCCAGATGATGAGTTCCAGCAGTCAGATGCCGGGTATGAAAACCATGATGTACTTCATGCCGGTCATGCTCCTTGGTATCTTCAACAATTTTGCATCTGGCCTCAGTTATTATTACTTCCTGGCCAATGTGATCACATTCGCTCAGATGTTCATGTTCCGTAAGCTCATCAATGAAGATGCCTTACATGCCAAGATAGAGGCGAACAAGAAAAAGCCGGTCAAGAAATCCAAGTGGCAGCAACGCATGGAAGACCTGGCCAAACAGCAGGAAGAGCAAAAAAAGAAGCGCAAAAAAGGGTAAACCGGTCATAACCGGATAACCACGCTAACATAAACACAAAAGGTATGCAAGGTCTTTCCTGTATCAATCCCGTCGACGGACGGTATCGCCAGACTACAGCACCGTTGCAGGCATTTTTTTCGGAAGAGGCGCTGATCCGTTACCGCATCTATGTGGAAGTCGAATACTTTATTGCATTATGCCGCCTTCCACTGCCGCAGCTCAGCAAGCTCACCAACGACGACCTTAACCACATACGGGGTATTGCCAGTACTTTCTCAGAGAATGATGCCGTCGCCGTCAAGGAAATTGAAAAAGAGACCCGGCACGACATAAAGGCAGTCGAATACTTTATCAGGAAAAAATTTGATGACCTGGGTTATGGTCAATACAAAGAATTTGTCCATTTCGGGCTGACATCCCAGGACATCAACAATACAGCATTTCCACTTTCTTTGCAGGATGCCTTGTCGGAAGTAATGTACCCCGCCCTTTCAGCGCTTTTGTCTTCGCTGAAACAATGTGTCAATAATTGGCTGGACATTCCCATGCTTGCGCGTACACATGGACAGCCAGCCTCCCCAACAACAGTAGGTAAGGAATTCATGGTGTTTTATGACCGCCTTCAAACCCAGATCAGAAACCTTCAGAATATACCTATGCCCTGCAAGTTTGGCGGCGCCACAGGAAACTTTAATGCCCACCATGTCGCCTATCCTGATATCGACTGGGTCGCTTTTGCCAACGACTTTACCGAAAACCTCGGACTCCGGCGCTCGGCAGTTACAACGCAAATCGATCATTATGATCAGCTAGGAGCCATTTTTGACGCCCTAAAACGTCTGGCTACCATTATTAAGGACCTTTGCAGGGACTGCTGGTCATATGTCTCCATGGATTATTTCAAGCAAAAGATCACTGCCGGCGAGGTCGGATCCTCGGCCATGCCGCATAAGGTGAACCCCATTGATTTTGAAAATGCTGAAGGGAATGCCGGTATGGCTGTTGCCGTCTTCGAACACCTCTCGGCCAAATTGCCGGTCAGTCGCCTCCAGAGAGACCTTTCAGATTCTACGGTGCTACGGAATATCGGTGTTCCGGTGGCTCACCTTCTGATTACCCTTACATCCACCGTGAAAGGGTTGCATAAACTGCAACTCAATAAAGAACAGATCAGGCAGGATTTGCAAAATAATATGGCGGTCGTCGCGGAAGCCATACAAACCGTGTTACGAACACTTGATTACCCCGAGCCGTATGAAGCGTTAAAAACGCTTACAAGGCAAAACAAGCCCATCACCGAAGAGACATTAAATGATTTTATTGACGGGCTTGAAATTTCACAAGAACAAAAAGAGCGGTTAAAAAAGATCACCCCATTCAATTACACCGGGATCAACCCAAAACCCATTGATTAACCCGCAACCTGCGTCGTTATAATGCATAGTTTCCGAAAAATAATCACCTATATTTTTCCCTATTGGGTAAAGGTTGTTCTAAACATCCTTTTTAACCTTCTCTCGGTGATATTCTCCCTGTTCAGCCTGACGATGGTGATCCCTTTCCTGAGCATTCTTTTTCAGACCCAACAGGAAACATATGAGCTGATGCCTTTCAGGTTAAGTTATGATGTGGCCATCAACAACTTTTATTACTACCTTGACCTGTTGATCCAGACCCATGGTGAAGTGGCAGCCCTGATCTCCATCAGTATACTGGTGATAATCACCAGCCTGCTGAAAAACGGATTCCGGTATCTGGCGTTATATCATCTGGCTCCTGTGCGCAACGGCGTCGTAAGGGATATCCGGAACGACATTTATAACAAATCGCTCGAACTGCCCCTTTCCTATTATGCGCATGGGCGGAAAGGAGATATGATATCCCGGATGACCAACGACGTTTATCAGATCGAAATGAGCGTGATCAGCTCCCTGGCCATGATCTTCCGCGACCCGATGACAATTGTCGTTTATATGGCGTGGCTGATGATCATGAGTACCCATCTGACCATCTTTGTATTAATACTGCTGCCGATTGCCGGCCTGCTGATCGGCTGGATCGCCAGGACGTTAAAAGCAACGGCCATGAAAAGCCAGCAAAAGCTTGGATTGCTCCTGTCCGTCATGGAGGAAACCCTTTTTGGCCTTCGGATCATCAAAGCCTTTAATGCGGAAAAGAAAATGAAGACCCACTTCTTCAATTTGAACAACCTGTACACCCGGGTAATGAATAAAATGTACCGCCGGAAGGATATGGCATCTCCCCTGAGCGAATTTTTGGGTACGACCGTATTTATTATTATTTTGCTTTATGGAGGATCCCTGGTATTATCGGGAAATACCTCATTGACACCCGAAGTATTCATCGGCTACCTTGCGGTATTTTCACAGATTATCCAACCATCAAAAACTTTTTCAAATGCTTATTATAATATAAGACGAGGGCTTGCCTCTGCCGACAGGATCGACAAAGTGATATCGGCTAAGGTGAACATCCGTGACGCACCAGATGCAAAACCCAAACAATCCTTTGAGTCAGATATCCGTTTCCGGAATGTCAGTTTTAAGTATGATGACACCTATGTGTTAAAAGATATCAACATTGACATCAAAAAGGGTCGCCGGATCGCCCTGGTCGGGCAGTCAGGAGCCGGCAAATCCACCCTTGTAGACCTGATACCCCGATTGTATGATATTCAGGAGGGGGACATTTTGATTGACGGAGTACCGATTCAGTCGCTCAAAATCAAAGATCTACGCGCACTCATGGGTAATGTGAACCAGGAACCCATTTTGTTTAATGATACCATCTTCAATAACATTGCCTTTTCGGCCACCAATGTATCGGAAGAAGACGTGATACGGGCTGCCAAAATTGCCAATGCACATGACTTCATTATGGAGATGCCGGAAGGCTATCATACGAATATCGGCGACCGGGGCAGCAAATTGTCGGGTGGCCAGAAACAGCGAATAAGTATTGCACGGGCCATCCTCAAAAACCCGCCGATACTGATCCTTGATGAAGCAACATCCTCGCTGGATACCGAATCTGAGAAACTGGTACAGGAAGCGTTGCTGAATGTAATGGAAAACCGAACTTCCATCGTGATCGCACACAGGTTGTCAACCATTATCAATGCCGACCTGATATGCGTTATGCATGAAGGACGCATTGTGGAGGCCGGTAACCATGAAGAGCTACTACGGCAGGAAGGCATCTATAAAAAATTACACAGTCTTCAGATGTTTTCTTAAGGAAGAAATAATGATTAATCCTTATTTTTGCAGACAGCATCATTAGATACCGATAAACAAAGCATCGAAAAGATATGGACTTAAGCAAGATTATGACAATTTCAGGAAAGGGTGGCCTCTACAAGGTTGCCTCGCAAACACGTAGTGGTCTGCTGGCGGAATCACTCACCGACGGAAAACGGGTACATGTGTTTGCCACAGAACGCTCAAGCACCCTGGAAGACATCAGTATATTTACAAATGAAGGTGAGTTGCCTTTAAAAAAGGTGCTCTGGCGAATCTATGAAAAAGAAGAAGGAAAGCCAGTCAGTATCCCAAAATCGGATGAAAAAGCACTCCAAAAGGCTTTTGATGAAGTGATCCCCGAATTCGATAAGGATAGGGTCTACCCTTCTGATATCAAAAAAGTATTTTCCTGGTACAACATCCTGCTGGAAAACGATATGATCAGCAAGCCGGAGGAAGAAGAATCCTCCGCCGATGAGGACAACACCAGGCCCGGGGCTGATGACAATCGAGATGATCAGCAGCAAGACAAAGAATAGCATGCCGGCCAACCGCTTTTACCGTCGCTTTATCCGGCCCCTGCTATTTTTGTTCCCGCCCGAATTTATTCACAAGGTCATCGCAGGTGCTTTACCATGGCTATTTCGCATTCCGGGTACCACGCCACTTTTCCGCCATTTTTTTCTCAACAATGAAACTGCCCTTGAGCGGGAAGTGTTTGGCCTCCGTTTCCCGAATCCCGTGGGCGTTGCGGCGGGATTTGACAAAGAAGCCAATTTGTATAACAGCTTGGCCAACTTTGGCTTTGGCCACGTAGAAGTAGGCACGATAACGCCGCGCGGCCAGCGAGGCAATCCACGCCCCCGGCTGTTCCGGCTGCCTGAAGACCAGGCCCTCATCAACCGCATGGGCTTCAATAACCCGGGGCTCGATCATTTCACCGCCAGGTTGCGACGAACCTCCCCAAAAGTCATTATTGGCGGAAACATTGGAAAAAACACCGACACACCAAATGACAAGGCCACGGAAGACTACTGCCACTGTTTTGAGCAGCTATATCCACTGGTCGACTATTTTGTGGTGAACATCAGCTGCCCCAACATCAAAGACCTTGATAAACTGCAGGACAAACCCACGCTGATTGCGTTACTGCATGCCATACAAACACGGAACCACGCCAAAGAAAAGAAGAAGCCTGTACTCATCAAAATTGCGCCTGACCTTACTGAAAAACAGCTGGATGAGATCCTGGAGATCGTTGAAGAAACCCGGCTCGACGGCATTGTCGCTACGAATACAACCACCGGCAGAGAGGGACTTTCACGTAAACCTGGGGATATTGCCCGGTTCGGACAGGGCGGCCTAAGCGGGAGGCCTCTGAAGGATCTGTCCACAAAAACCATTGCCTATCTGCACAGAAAATCTGCCGGAAGGATACCCATCATCGGTGTCGGTGGCATTATGAACCCCCGCGATGCAAAAGAAAAACTTCGTGCCGGTGCATCTCTCATTCAGGTATATACCGGATTTATTTATTATGGACCTTCCATCGCAAAAGACATCAATAACACCCTCCTGGCTGAAT
>JAWLDT010000003.1:47529-83968 GCA_041686485.1 Bacteroidales bacterium
GTGAACAGTAAACGGTAAACAGTGAACAGTGAACAGTAAAAAAAGCTGGAAACTCGAAGCTGGAAGCCCTGAGACTTCTCTATCTAACCTCTACCTTCCAACTTCTAACTTCTTCTCTGCTTCCAGCTTCGGGCTTCCAACTTTTTTGAATCACATAAAAATTCGTTGGCTTGCCATATATTATAGGCGTTGGCCCGATGGGCGACTAGCTTATAACCCTTTTATATGCAGCCAATAAGTAGTATAATAGCTGTTAAACTTTGGCGGGCTTTTTGTTGTTGTATGTGTAAATATAAATAAAATGATATGCGAAAGATAATTTTCATTATACTGACTCTGTTTATTTTAACACCGCTCAAGGGAACTGCTGAAGACAATGGGTTTCGTTTTGACGTAAGCAGGGATGTTATAGATATCCCTATTGAGTTGCGAAATAATCTGGCTGTTTTGCCATTGTATATTAACGACAAAGGGCCCTTCTATTTCATACTGGATACGGGTGTTAATACAACCATCCTGACCGAACCGGCTCTCGCAGGATTTCTTAATCTGAATATCACAGAAACCATTATGGTATATGGCTTAGGTGGCGAAGGCGTCGTGGAGGCCGCTGTAGCGACAGGGGTAGATATGAGCATCCGGGGTATAAAAGGAAACAACATGGACTTGATTGTTATCCCCGAAGATATCCTTTCTTTTTCCGAAACTTTTGGTTTTCCGGTTTTTGGTATTCTCGGCCATGATTTTTTTAAAAATTTTGGTGTAGAGATCAGTTACGCCGATGAGCGCTTAACCTTATATCGCAATTCCAATTACAGGATACGCGGTGGGGATGACGTTATTCCGATTGATATTGTTCAGGGCAAACCTTATGCCAGTGCAACACTTGTCGGTCAGAACGGGAATCAGATGACAACCCAGCTGCTTATAGATCTTGGAGCAAGCAACCCATTATACCTGAACAACACGTATGTTCCATTATCCGAAACCACCATGGAGGGTTATCTCGGGCGTGGTATCAGTGGGAATCTGCTCGGGCAATTGGGGCGGATTGAAAGTTTGATAATCGGGGGCAGCAAGATAGATAATCTCGTCGTCTCCTACCCGGACGCAAATTTTCTCCAATTTGCGGGAGAACAGATCGATTGGGAAGGAATTATTGGCGGTGGAATTGTAAAACGCTTTGATTTGATTTTGGATTATACGAAGGAAATCATGATCCTGCGTTCTAACAAGCACATTTCAGAGCCTTTCCACACCAATCTGAGCGGCCTTGAGGTCATCTCAGGGGGTGATGATTTTAGTGATTTCGTCATTCATTATGTGCGGAAAGGTTCCACGGGTTATGAAGCCGGGATCATGCCGGGTGATAAAATCATTGAGCTAAACAGCCGCGACGGCGATTCGCTGGATCTCGAATATATTCTGGATGAATTATCCGGTAGTCCCGGCGACCGCATCAATCTGACATATTCGCGAAATGGGGAAACAAAAGAAGTAACTTTCCGGCTCCGGGAAGATCTGCCGTTCAGCTAACTTTATGGAATGAGATATTGCTTGTCGTTTTCCCGTCCCTGTTCAGCATACTCTTCCGGTATAATCTTCCAGTTATTGCGTTTTTCGGGATGGTATACCTCGATTTCCGTAAAAAAGTCAATTATTTTTGTCCGCAGATCCTCATCGGATGTATTAACAATACGATCTTCGAGTTCATTTTTTGGAATGCCGGCTCCGTCGGTCAGATGACCTCCTCCCCCGCTTCCGCGGTAAGAGTTTATGGCTACCGTATAAGTGCTGTCGGCATAAAAAGGTGTATCATCTTCCATACCGGTGATCTCGATACGTTGACCCACAGGCTGAGTAACATCTACGACATAGGTGATCCCGGCTGCAGAATCAAAGTTATAGGGGGGATTTCGCAAGGCGGAACGGCCACGACGTTCGGGAGGTACACGTCCCAGTTCATCCGTGTAAAAATTTAAAAGAAAATCGTCTTCTTCCTCCATGGTATTCATCCATAAACCATAGGAATACTCCAGGTAGTCAAGAATTTCCCTGCCACTCAACGTCATGGTATAGAGATAATTTTCATATTCATACAGGCTGAAAAAATCGCGCATGTACATAGTACCTTCCTGAATGGTTTCATTAAACGCAAGTGGGGCAGCAAAAGAGAGGTCGGCATCTGTAAGCTTCAGCTGAATATTGTGAACCAGGTCAGTGAATGCCGCACTGCCAAAGAAAGATTCGATAGAATGCATGGGCTCACTGATTTCTGCAATTTTCCGATTGGAAAACCGCAATATTTCCTGCACATCATCATCAAATTCATTAATGAACTGATGGCTGGGAACAGCCCTGTCCGTATCAATCATTTCTGCACGAACATCCGTTAACTCATAAGACTGCCGGGAAGTACGTGAGAAAGACAATTCCGCCACGGCCAGATTTTCAGCAAAGTGGCCTGGTCCAAGAAGTAGTACCTCCTCCCCTTCTCTGTTAATAATGGTGCGTACGTGACGACGATGATCATGGGCGGTAAAAATTACATCAAAACCAGGCACCTCTTTGGCCACATAGCCGGAAGCATTTTCCAGAGGGTGATCGGAAGGATCGGGTTCCAGAGGGCCTAATCCGCTATGAAACAATCCGACAATGGCATCCACGTCTTCATGCTCGCGAATATGGTCTACCCATTCACCTGCGGATTCAACCAGATCCCGAAACGCAAGGCCTTCCCAAAGATGGGCGGGCAACCATTGGGGCACACCCGTGGTGGTCAGACCAAGCACGGCAATTTTGATGCGTTGCCGCTCAATAATTGTATAAGGTTGGAAATATGGCTCTCCGGTTTCTTTATCTTTAACATTGGCCCCCATCCAGGGAAAATCAAACTCTTGTTCCAACCGGTTATAGACCTCGGGACCTGCTTCAATATCGTGATTTCCGATGGTGGCAGCGTCAAATTTCATAAAATTCATCACCCGGCTGAACAGGTTTTTGTCAGCATCCTGAATAAAATTGGCATAATAGGCAGCAGGAGATCCCTGGATAAGGTCACCGTTGTCAAGCAAAATAAGGTTACTGCGATCTTGTGACCGGATAGACTGCACGATATAATGGACATTGGCCATGGATGTTTTGGCAGGCTTATTAGCAACAAAATTGTAAGGAAATAGTCTGGCATGGACATCGCCGGTTGCGGCCACCTGTATTTTTACATCACGTGCTTCCGTATTGAATGAGATTACCGAAAAAGCCAACAAGGATAAGATCAGCGGGATTAATCGAGGCATGTACATATGGCACAAAAATAATGGTGAGGGATGGGTATAAAAAACCGGCACCATATACATAAGATGTGGAGCTATGGTACCGGATAACTTTTTACTGACCCAGATAAGCTTTCAACAGCTTGCTCCGGGACGTGTGTTTCAATCTTCTGATGGCCTTTTCCTTTATTTGCCGGACACGTTCACGTGTAAGGTCAAACTTTGCTCCGATCTCATCAAGGGTAAGGCCGTGATTCATACCAATACCAAAGTACAGGTTAATTACGTCGCGTTCTTTTTCAGTAAGGGTGGCCAGTGACCGTTGTATCTCTCTGGCCAGTGATTCGTGAATCAGGCTGGAGTCGGCATTGGGAGAATCCTGGTTAACATATACATCAAGCAGGCTTGCATCCTCTCCCTGCACCAGGGGTGCATCCATCGAAACGTGATGGGTGGAAATCCTGTATGATTCACTGATCTTATTCTCGTGCACATCCAATGCTTTAGCCAGCTCTTCAGATGAAGGCGGCCTTTCGTATTGTTGTTCAAGTTTGGATGCCTCTTTTTTGATCTTGTTCAACGAACCTACCTGATTAAGTGGCAGCCGGACAATACGCGACTGCTCAGCCAGGGCCTGGAGAATAGACTGACGTATCCACCAGACGGCATAGGAAATAAATTTAAATCCCCTGGTCTCATCAAAACGTTTGGCGGCTTTGATCAGTCCCAGGTTGCCTTCATTGATAAGGTCAGGCAGACTCAACCCCTGATTCTGATACTGTTTAGCCACAGACACCACAAAACGGAGGTTGGCCTTGGTAAGCTTCTCCAGCGCAACCTGATCACCCTGCTTGATCCGCTGTGCCAGCTGGACCTCCTCTTCTGCAGATATCAAAGGTACTTTGCCAATTTCCTGAAGGTACTTATCCAATGAAGCCGTATCACGGTTTGTGATCGATTTTGATATTTTAAGCTGTCGCATATATTATCTGTATAAAATTTTGATAACTAGGGATATTTACACCTTTAGGCCTCCAAAAAGTCCCGCAAAGGTACAAATTTTTTGTTAGAATTCCAAAGCATATTTACTCCATGCCTATACCGTAGTAAGCATGACGACCGTCGGGATAAACGCCTTCCAGTAGCACGCCACCTGTTTTTCCTTCCAGCAGCCTTATGACATCATCGGGTGATTCTACGGGCTCTTTATCGATATGTGTAATGATAAATCCCACACGAACACCTGCATTCGCCAATATACCTCTGGAGATAGAGGCGACCTGTACCCCCTGTTCCACATTCAGTTCATCCAGAACTTCTTCGGATGCCTCAGAAAAGCGGGCACCCAGCTTATCAGTAAAGTCCCTCTCTTCCCTGGTAACAGCAGCTACCTCACCATATATATTCTTTAAAGTGGCAGTAGTTTCGTATTCTTCACCATTTCTGTGATACCGCACCCTGATCTCATCGCCGGGACGCTTACGCGCAACCGTTTCAACAAGCTTTGATGGATTTGTGATGATTGTTTCATCAATACCTGTAATTACATCCCCTTCCTGCAGACCGGCTTCTTCTGCCGCACTGTTTGTGCGCACCTGTTCAATATAGGCTCCTTGTAAAATATCCAGGTCCAGCTCCTCAGCACGCCGTGAGGTTAGCTCGGAGATCTCAACGCCAAGCATACCACGCTGCACTTCTCCATATTCAAGAAGGTCTTCAACAACTTTGGCCGCAATATTAGAAGGGACAGCAAAGGAATAACCGGCAAATGTACCGGTTGTGGAAGCAATTGCCGTATTGATACCAACCAGTTCACCATGTGTGTTAACAAGCGCTCCTCCGCTATTACCACGATTTACGGCTGCATCTGTCTGAATAAAAGCTTCGATGGCCATCTCTTCCTGTAAAATATTAATATTACGCCCTTTTGCGCTTACAATTCCTGCTGTTACTGTGGAAGACAAATTGAATGGATTGCCGACTGCCAGCACCCATTCTCCCACACGCAACTGATCTGAATCCGCAAAGGTAATATAAGGCAGGTCGTCAGCATCAATCTTCAATAAAGCCAGGTCGGTATTTGAATCGGTTCCGACGACCTCGGCATCATACACCCGATTATCATATAAGGTTACTTCGATATTCATCGCCTCAGCAACAACATGATTGTTGGTAATGATATGGCCTTCGGGGCCTAAAATAACACCACTTCCGCTTCCGATCCTGGGTTCGGGCTCAGGCTGAGAACGCCGCTCACGGGGGCCAAAAAAGAAATCAAAAAAGTCATCATTAAAAAAATCATCATAGGGACTCCTTCGCCGTTCAAACTCCGAACGAATATGGACTACCGAATTAACCGTCTTCTCAGCCGCCTCCGTAAAATCTGGCAGGCCGGCTACCTGATCATCCATCTGATTCACCAGAGAAGATGGCACGCGCTCCGAACGATGCGGAATGGTTATTGATTCATTTGTATTTTGTCGCTGCTCCGGAGAAACATAGTAATTGATCCCCAGTGCCGCAATACCACCAATAATCGCAACGAAAAACAAATACACAAATTTTTTCATAGCATCCTTATGTTTACCATTTAACAATATTTATAATGTTTTGTTTGCCCGACTTTCTTTTAAAAAAACAAAAATATAGCATATAGCTAATACTAACATCTGGCTAATACTAAAAAGCATCATACCCCTTCACTCACTTCACACACACAATAAATGTGCCTTACGGCCATGTTTTTTCTTAATAAAACCAAAATTAAACAAATTATGGTTTTTATACGTCACCGGTAGCGTCCTTCAATTTGTTGGCTGCAAATATCATACAGACATACAGACAAAATGTATGGCGCAAAATGCCAACTATGCAATCATTTCCTGAAGAAAACGCTTCGTAGCTGCTTTTCTTTTGTTGTTTTCATGTAAATTTGGATCAGCATGGTGTATTGTAACAACAAATGACATGTTGTCATGGTTTACATCCCGGGGTACTTTTACACATGCGCCTTTGCATAACCAAAACTGCAGAACCAAAAACAAAGCCGATGCATTTTATATTTCACAAATACCATGGCACTGGTAATGACTTTATCCTGATCGATAACCGGAACGGGAATTTTCAACCGCCGGATAATAACTATCAGGCGTTGATTGCCCATTTATGTCACCGCCAACTCGGCATAGGTGCTGACGGGCTTATCCTCTTATCAAAGAGCCAAAGAGCAGATTTCAGGATGACCTATTTTAATTCAGACGGCAGGGAAGGAAGCCTTTGCGGAAACGGTAGCCGTTGTCTGGCGGCCTTTGCCTGTCAAAGCGGCCTTGTAGCAGACAAACACATGACTTTCGAAGCTGCTGATGGCAGGCATACAGCCACCATTCTTTCACAAACCGGTTCATTGTTTGAGGTAAAAGTTGAGCTGTTGCCTGTGTCGCCGCCCGAAAAAACAGCGAAAAACCGGTATTTTGTAAATACGGGCTCACCACATCTGGTAGTATTTGTGGATGACCTGGACAACCTTGACGTAGTCAGTGAAGGCCGCAGGTTGCGCCATACACCTCCCTGGTACCATGAAGGAATCAATGTTGACTTTGTTAGCACGAAAGCCCATAATAAGCTATCAGTCAGAACCTATGAGCGTGGTGTAGAGAATGAAACGCTCTCGTGTGGAACAGGCGTAACAGCTGCAGCAATTGCCGCATGGGTGAATGATCCCGGTGAAGCCTCCATGCAATACCACATTACCACCCAAGGAGGATCACTGGAGGTGTCGTTCTCACCGGCAAAAAAAAATCAGCCGAATTTTACGGATATATACCTTACCGGACCGGCACAATTTGTGTACAAAGGTGAAATGGTTTATTAACTTTGTCCCCGAAAAGATATCTTGAACAATAAGGCAACATATGCAAGCTTTAATCGGTGAACGCATTCAATTGAGGCCGGTTGAAATTGAAGACCTCGACGTAATATACCAGTGGGAAAACAACCCCCAAAACTGGCATGTGAGTAATTTTGTCAACCCGGTTTCACGGTTTTTTCTTGAACAATATATATTGACTTCTCAAAATAATATTTATGCTGACCATCAGTTACGATTAATGATTGTGGATCATCAGAACAAGCAGTTGGGCATTATTGACCTGTTTGATTTTGACCCGCATCATCGCCGGGCGGGAGTCGGCATCTTACTGGGACCGGGCGAAGGAAAAAAAGGTTACGCCACCGAAGCACTGAAACTGGTTATTGATTATGCCCGAAAAAATTTGAGCCTGAAACAGCTTTATTGTGGAATAAATCCTTTCAATGAGGACAGTGTAAATTTATTTCGCAAACAAGGATTTCAAATTACAGGGCAAAAAAAAGCCTGGCGGCTTATTGATGATTCATGGCACGATGAATATTTTTTACAACTGATTTTGAAGGAGGAATAATGCCAAACATGACGCGGCAACAAACAAGAAGATATCGGATAATCCTTATATTGGCATCAATGTTGGCTGTTGCAGGTCTAACGGCTGGTATATGGTTGTATATAGCCATATACGCACCCAATGTTGACCTGGAGGAGAAAGAGCATACCCATTTGCATATACCGACCGGTAGCCATTATGATGATGTAAAACAGGCCCTTCAGGAGCAAAATATCATTCAGAACATGGGCAGTTTTGACTGGCTGGCCGGACAAAAAAACTATCCGGAACGTATTTTACCGGGTCGCTACAGGATCCGTGATGGAATGAGCAACAATGCTTTGATCAATCTGCTGCGCTCGGGAGAGCAGGATCCGGTCATGTTAACTTTCTCCAACATACGCACAAAGCAGGAACTTGCTTCTGTAATAGGCAGTCAAATTGAAGCAGATTCTCTTTCCCTGATCAGGCTGCTCCTTGACAATGAAATCATGCAGCAGGCCGGCATGGATACCCTTACCGGCAAGATGCTGTTTTTGCCCAACACCTACGAAGTATTCTGGAATACGACAGCCTCAGAACTGCTGGCTCGCATGCAACGTGAATATGCTGCTTTCTGGAATGAGAAAAGGCTTAAGAGGGCGGAGGAAATAGGACTAACACCGGAAGAGGCAGGTATCCTGGCTTCGATTGTCCAGAGCGAGACCAGCAAAGTATCGGAAATGGATCGCATTGCCGGGGTTTACATGAACCGCCTTGAACGCAATATACCTTTGCAGGCTGACCCCACCGTTATTTTTGCCCACAGGGATTTTGGTATCCGGCGTTTACTCAACCGACACCTGACCATTGATTCTCCCTTTAATACCTATAAATACAGGGGGCTTCCACCCGGACCCATCAGGCTACCGGCACCACACGTGATCGATGCCGTACTTTATTATGAAGAACACGACTACCTCTATTTTAGTGCAAAAGCTGATTTCAGCGGATACCACTCCTTTGCGGAGAGCTATACCGAACACCTCAGGAATGCGAGGGAATTCAGAAGAACGCTGGACGACAGAGACATATTCAGGTAACGGTGCAAAAACCTGTTATATAGATTATCAAATATAATATGTATGAAAAAAATTATATTCGGAACAGATGGCTGGCGGGCTGTGATTGCCAGAGATTTCACCACGGAAAATGTGGCCCGTATCGCCTGTGGAACAGCCCGCTGGGCGCTTCAACAAAAAGATGAACCAACCATTGTCGTGGGGCACGACTGCCGCTTCGGCGGGGAACTTTTCGCTGAGACGGTTGCCAGGGTGTTGACAAAACACAACATCAAGGTATTCATGGCATCCACCTTTGTATCCGCTCCCATGATCTCCATGGGAACACTCCACACGAAAAGCCTGTTAGGCGTTTTTATCACCGCCAGCCATAACCCACCTGAATACAATGGTTATAAGCTTAAAGGAAACTATGGTGGCCCATTGCTCGAACAACAGATCAAAGAAGTGGAAACGTATATTCCGGACAGCTACAGCAACAAAGAGCTGGATGACACCCGCCTGGAAGAGCTTCAAAAGGCAGGTTTACTTGAGTATATAGACATTGAAACGATGTACTGCAACCACCTGGAACAAACCTTCAACCTGGATGCTATCCGAAACTCAGGGATGCAGTTCGCTTTTGATGCCATGTATGGTTCCGGACAAAATGTAATGCGACGTCTTTTCCCCGACATCACGTTGCTGCATTGTGAACGTCAGCCCCTGTTTGACGGCATCCCGCCTGAACCTCTCTCCAAAAATCTGAAAACGTTCAGCGAAACCATTCTGTCAAAAGGGAACATTGACTGCGGTCTTGCCGTTGACGGCGATGCTGACAGAACCGCTCTCATGGACAGCAAAGGAGGCTATATAGACTCCCATCATGTTATCCTATTGCTTATCAACTACCTGCACGCTGTCAAAAAAATGAAAGGGAAGGTGGTAACCGGGTTCTCCTCATCGGTCAAAATCAATAAGCTATGCGAACATTACCGTATCCCGCTGGATATTGTAAAAATCGGGTTTAAGCATATCTGTGAGACCATGTTGCATGAGGACGTGATCGTTGGTGGAGAAGAATCGGGCGGTATTGCCGCCGGCGGACATATACCCGAACGGGATGGCATTTATGTCGGTTTACTGATCTGGGAGGCAATGGTCACCAGCGGCAAGTCCCTGACAGAACTGATTGAGGAAGTATACGCCATAACCGGACCTTTTGCGTTCGAACGATCCGACCTGACCATCGACCAGGCTGACAAAGAACGCATTGTTGACAATTGCAGGAATGGCCGCTACACCCAATTCGGCAATTATGTGGTCCAACATACAGAAACCCTGGACGGCTTCAAATATTACTTTAGTGACAACCAGTGGCTCATGATCAGACCGTCGGGCACGGAACCGGTACTTCGCACCTACGCCGAAGGAGCCAACCGGGAAGAAGCCCTCGAGATACTCAATGCGGGTTACCAAACCATCATGAGTCAATAAAAATATCTTTATTATCTTTAGGCCATTGTTCATACACCTGTTATATATCACAACGTGACAACAAGCGTATGTATGCAACTAAATAAAGCAACAAAATCCATCAATCTACTTTTTTGTTAACCAACTATGCTATCATGTTAATTTCAAGGTCTTTCCTAAGCAGTTTAATTCTTCTTCTATTAATCACCATCGGATTCAATAATACTTCCAAAGCCGGAGAGCTAACAACGCCAGAGGCGTTTTTCGGTTTTCAGCCCGGCGAGGACAGGAAGATGTTTCTGTATGAGCCCCTGATTGAATACCTGGACATCCTGCAACAGGAGTCTGAAAAAATGAAACTTGTGGAAAATGGCGCTTCACCCATGGGTAAGCCCATGTACATTGCCTTTGTATCCTCGGAAGAGAATATTGCCAATCTGGACAGGCTGCAAGAGATCAACCGGCGGCTTGCCCTTGATGGCGAGATTCCTGAAAATGAGCGACAGGAGCTGATTGATGAAGGAAAAGTGTTTGTACTTGTGACGCTGTCGATGCATTCAACAGAGGTGGCTCCCTCGCAGGCTGCTCCCCTGATGGCTTACAATCTGATTACCGGTACCGATAACGACCCGAAGCATTTGGAAGACGTGGTGTTTATGATGGTGCCAAACCATAACCCAGATGGCATGAATATGGTCGTGGAACATTACAATGAATACCTGGATACACCCTACGAAGGCAGCTCCATGCCTGGTGTATACCATAAATACGTGGGACACAATATTAATCGTGATTTTGTCACCCTGACACAATCCGATAACCGGGCGGTAGCCGACATTTACAATCAGGACTGGTTTCCGCATGTGCTGGTTGAGAAGCACCAGATGGGAAGCACCGGTCCGCGCTATTTTGTACCACCAAATCACGATCCCATTGCACAAAATATAGATGAGCTGCTCTGGAACTGGACATGGATCTTTGGCTCAAACATGTCGAACGACATGACTGCCCAGGGACTGAAAGGGATCAGCCAGCATTACCTTTTTGATGATTACTGGCCGGGATCCACACAAACCAGTACCTGGAAGAATGTGATCAGCCTGCTGACAGAAGCCGCAAGTGTACAGCTCGCCTCCCCCATATACATCGAACCCAACGAGTTGCAGGTTCGTGGAAAAGGGCTGTCCGAATATAAAAAGAGCATCAACTTCCCGGCACCATGGCCCGGCGGATGGTGGACCTTTGATGACCTGATCACCTATGAGCTCGAATCCGTATATTCTTTGGTGAAAACAGGAGCCAACCACAAAGAAGATATCCTCAGCTTCCGAAATGAAATGTGCAGAAAAGAGATCAATAAAGGCTTAACTGAGCCGCCTTATTATTATGTACTTCCCGAAGAGCAGCATGATAAGGGAGAACTGATTGCCATGCTCGAGCTGTTGGACCGTCATGGGGTAGATCTTTATCGCATGGATGCAGGTACCCTCCTGGAAAACCAGCAGGTCAACGCCGGTGATTTTATCATTCCCCTGGCACAACCCTTCAGGGCTTTCATCAAAGAGGTTATGGAAAGTCAGACCTTTCCGGTAAGAAAATATACGCCCGGTGGTGAGATGATTCGCCCTTACGACATCACAAGCTGGTCACTTCCGCTGCACCGTGGAGTTAAGAGCATGGAAATCAATACATATTATGATACTGATGACCTGGCTTATTCCCAAATCAACCCTGAAGATATATCAGATTCACCTGCCCTGCCGGATGAACCGTTACTCTTGTTCAACGCCACCAATAATGAAAGTTTTAAAGCCGCTTTCATGGCAATGAATGCGGGAGCAGATGTATATCGTAATAAGGAAACGATTACGCACGAAGGCACAGTAATTCCCGCCGGCAGCTTTCTTGTCGATCACGACGCGAACAGGAATGACCAAATGGAAACCATCATACAAAACCTGAATCTGTCACCGGTCGGACTGGAAGAAAATCCCGATGACATGTTCGCACCGCTCCGTATGCCAAGTATCGCATTGTGCGAAACCAATTTTCATGATATGGATGCCGGATGGACCCGTTATCTTTTTGATACTTATGAAATTCCCTATGAGGTGTTGAATCCGGAAGATTTCAAAGAGACAGATCTGCATGGGCAATTTGATGTCATTGTTTTCCCGGATGCTTCCAAAGACAGGATAAAAAATGGTCATTACACCCGCAACGGAGAGGTATACATTCCGTTCTACAATCCTGAATATATAGAGGGAATGGGTGATGAAGGCTGGCAAAATGTAATTCGTTTTATCGAGGAAGGCGGACATGCCATATCCTGGGCCGGCTCTACCGAGCTTTTCATGGGACTGATGCCTTCTGTTGATGAACAGGAACCTTTCCGTTTTCCGGTCAGGGATATTTCGTCGCGATTAAACGGAGATGGCTTTTATTGCCCCGGCTCACTGTTAAAGATAACGCTTAAGGAGGATCATCCGGTGACATATGGCATGCAGGATGACATTGGGGTTTTCCACCGTAATGGCCCTGTTTTTGCCACGTCCATACCTGATTTTGGTATGAAAAGAAGAGTTATCGGTCATTTTCCGGAAGAGGAAACGCTTTTACTGAGTGGTTACGCTGAAGAGACAGAATTGCTGGAACGCCAGGCGTCCATAGTGTGGCTGGAACGGGGATCGGGCTCGGCGGTGCTGTTTTCATTTGCACCCAACTTCAGGGGTTCCACACCGGTATCCAACAAGTTGATCTTCAACTCCCTGCTTATACAGTAGTCACCTGAAAGGCCCGGGCCGATTATTTAGGAGATAATAATAACTGTTAAACACACATTGCTCACGTTTGGTGAAGGGTGGAGCAGTTACAGGGAATTCAAAGAGCCTGGGTCAGGTTTTGCGTAGAGTTCATGTTCCCCGGCATATGTGATGGTTACCTGAACAAACCGGCCGGGTGTGATGCCCGAAGCTTTTTCAATGAACACTTCGTTATCCACCTCGGGAGAGTCGTATTCCGTGCGGCCTACGAAGTAATCCTGCTCTTCCCGGTCAACAATGACCCGGTATGATTTACCGGATTTTGCCCGATTCAGGTTCTCCGATATCTCTGACTGGCGTGTCATGAGGGCATCAGCACGCAGCTGTTTAACCTTTTCGGATATAGTGTTGTCCATGTTGAAGGCTGTTGTATCTTCTTCCGGTGAATAGGTAAAAACCCCGAGCCGCTCGAACCGGATCTCATTGATGAAATCCATCAGCTCCTGAAATGCCGCTTCTGTCTCGCCCGGGAACCCAACCATCATGGTTGTTCTTATGGCCACTTCGGGGTATTGTTGTCTGAGCTTATGCATGAAGTCGAGAACCTGCTTTTTTCCATGCCCCCGGCGCATGGATTTTAGTACCTGATCGTTGATGTGCTGGAGGGGAATGTCAAGGTAGTTACATATTTTGGGTTCAGCGATCATGAGTTGTAGTACTTCTTCAGGGAAACGGTTGGGATAGGCGTAATGCAAGCGTATCCATTCGATACCGTCGACCTTTACCAGTTCTTTCAGCAACGATGCCAGCATAGGCTTCTTTTCCAGGTCCTGGCCATAGTAAGTCAGGTCCTGTGCCACGAGTATCAGCTCTTTCACGCCCTTCCGGGCGAGCCGGGATGCTTCATCAACCAGCTGGTCTACCGGCCGGGAGACATAAGGCCCGCGGATCATGGGAATAACACAAAAAGAACAACTGCGATCGCAACCTTCAGCGATCTTTAGATACGCATAATGACCAGGGGTTGTAATAAAACGCTCGGAACTATCTTCATGATACTGTTCCTGAAGATAATCAAACAGATCGCCCTGGTCATGCACACCAAACCAGGCATCCACCTCGGGGATCTCCAGCTTCAATTCGTCACGAAAACGTTCTGACAAACAGCCTGTTACAATCACTTCACGAACCATGCCCTGCTTCCTGGCTTCCAACACTTCCAGTATTGTATTGATGCTTTCTTCTTTGGCATCCTGAATGAAGCCGCAGGTATTGACAACCACCATATCGGCCATGCCTTCCCCTTCGGGAACAACATCAAATCGATCAGCGGAAAGCTGTCCAAGGAGTTTTTCGGAATCCACAAGGTTTTTGGAGCAACCAAGGGTAATAAACTGAATGGTCTTTTTTTTCACGTTGAGGGGGGTATACTATTCAAACAGCGTTTCAACGAAAGCCTCCCGGTCAAAAAGCTGCAGGTCGTCAATACTTTCTCCAACGCCGATATATTTTACAGGCACGCTGAACTGATCACTCACGCCGATCACCACACCACCTTTGGCTGTGCCGTCAAGTTTGGTAATGGCCAGTGCGTTCACTTCTGTAACAGTAGTAAATTGTTTGGCCTGCTCAAACGCATTTTGTCCGGTGGAGCCATCCACGATCAGAAGCACCTCATGGGGCGCGCCCGGGATGACCTTCTGCATCACACGTTTTATCTTACCAAGCTCCTTCATGAGATTGGTTTTGTTATGCAGGCGACCGGCCGTATCTATAATGGCTACGTCCAGGTCATTCTTTACGGCATAATCAAGTGTTTCATATGCCACGGAAGCAGGGTCGGCTCCCATGCCCTGGTTTATGACAGGCACGTCTGCCCTTTCCGCCCAGATGGTGAGCTGATCGACGGCGGCTGCCCGGAATGTGTCAGCGGCACCCATAACCGGCTTTTTACCGGCCATTTTAAACTGGTGTGCCAGCTTACCAATGGTGGTCGTTTTTCCGACACCGTTTACACCCACGACCATGATGACATAAGGCCGCTCGTTGCTTTCAGAAAGGATTTCTGAAAAATCACGGGATTGTTTTTCAAAAAGCAGTGCCGTAATCTCTTCCTTTAATATCCGGTTGAGCTCATCAATTCCAAGGTATTTATCACGGGCCACCCTTTCCTCGATGCGTTCGATAATCTTTACCGTTGTGTCAATGCCCACGTCGGAACTTACAAGTGCTTCTTCCAGCTCATCCAGAACGAGTGTATCCACCTTCGAATGACCGGCAACAGTTTTTGAAAGCCTGGAAAAAAAATTGGAACGCGTCTTGGACAATCCCTTGTCAAGCTTTTCCTTTTTCTTCTTTTTGGAAAACATTTCGAACATGGTCAGGGTCGTTTTATATCTATTGGTAGACACAAAATAAAATCAGACCTGCATCCGGCCGGGAAGCAGATCTGAAAAGCGTTATTCGAAAAAAAGAATAACTATTTTTTCTTCTGTGCAAAAAATTCCTTTACCTTGTCGGAGTCAACAATATCTTCCTCAAAGGCATATGCGCCCGTCTTTTCAGATTTTTTCGCCCGGATTACCTTTGCATAACTTTTGCCGGCTCCGGTTTTTAGCGTTGCAACAACTTTCTTAGCCATAACCTTAACCTTTTATTTAATTTCTCTGTGAACAGTCATTTTACGCAGGATGGGATTGTATTTTTTCAATTCCATCCTGTCAGGGGTGTTCTTTTTGTTTTTCTTGGTCACGTATCTGGAAGTGCCTGGCATACCGCTGTTTTTGTGTTCTGTACACTCCAATATGACCTGTACCCTTGCTTCTTTCGTTTTCTTTGCCATGATTCAATCTACCTTTAGTTTTTCGGGAGTGCAAATATATAACATTTTCGTAAAAAAACCGCAACGCATTTATACCAAACTTTAAAAATAAGGCGAAATTATTTGCATTTTGCATCAAACTTGTTAATTTTGCATTATAAATCAGACAGTTTCGGGATTTTCCTTTTATGATAAAGGTTAATCCCGTTCATTTTTAAACCTAAGACAAAATATTATGACGCAATCCGAAGCCAAAGTTATTGCACTCACTTATGAGTTGCGCGAAGGGGGCCCTGAGGGAGAATTACTGGAATCTGTAAAGAAAGACCAACCTATTGAGTTTTTGTTTGGTGTAGGCCGCTTAAATGAGCGTTTTGAGCAAAATGTTAAAAACCTCGACGAAGGAGAATCGTTTGAGTTTGTCATAAAGTCAGATGAAGCTTATGGGCAGGTAAACGAGAATGCCGTGGTAGACCTCCCAAAAAGTATTTTTGTGATTGACGGCAAACT
Source organism: Bacteroidales bacterium (assembly GCA_041686485.1). Taxonomy (GTDB): domain Bacteria; phylum Bacteroidota; class Bacteroidia; order Bacteroidales; family UBA7960; genus PUPG01. Next base: position 63,829 of record JAWLDT010000003.1, read on the forward strand.
CGCCGAGGACCTGTTGGTAAAAGGCAATATTATCAACATGGAAGATCAGGAGGGTAATCCTCACCGGGGCAAAGTGATGGAAATAGGAGACGAAAGTGTGAAGATGGACTTCAATCATCCCCTTGCCGGGATGGACCTTCATTTCCGCGGCGAAGTACTTAAGAAACGGGAGCCCACACAGGAAGAACTGGATCAGGGTTATGTGGATCCAAGACCTGAACAATAATAAATAGCATCCTCATACTAACAATAAGGGCTTTCTTTAATACAGGGAAGCCCTTATTGTTTGGGGATGGTTTTGACAGAGAGGATATGCAGGGTCACACCGAAGGCAATAATCAGCAAGAGGAGACGCACCCACCATGCATTCACGGCAAAAATGGCTGAAAGGCTTATTGTAAACCACAACAGGAAAATAGAACCGCTTTTAATGGGACGTGTGGTGCTGCGGTATTTCTGGTAATTTAAGATATGTTCACCAAATGTGGGGTGTGTGATCAGCCAGTTATAAAACCTTTTGGAGCTGCGGGCATAGCAATAGGCCGACAATAAAAGGAAGGGTGTTGTTGGCAGCAATGGCAAGGGGATTCCGAGCATCCCGAGCCCAAATGCGATTGTACCCGCCAGAATCAGCCAAAAACGGGTAAATGGTGATAGATTCCTGCCAAATGTCGGTTTTTTATCCGCCATCCAAATAAGTTATTAATTTTGTGACGATGCGATGTATTTACACACGCAAAGTTCGAAAAAAAATGGTACCATGGATGAGCAGCCGGTAAACATAAATGAAGCTTTCTTAACGAGTTCGACCAATCATCGGTTCTTCACCATCAATTACCTTCCCGCGCATGTTGAGCCAAAAGGTATTGTTCAGATCATTCCGGGGATGGCTGAACATTCGGGGCGATACAAGGATTTTGCTCTTTTCCTGGCCGCTAACGGATATGGCGTTTATATCTGCGACCATCCTGGTCAGGGTCAAACAGCAGGCAATCCCGAACTCACCGGAATAGCTGATAACAGTCGTGGCTGGCAGATCATGCTCGAAAATGTTCGTGCCCTGTATACAAACATTCGAAAAACCCACACAGATAAACCCATTTTCCTTTTCGGACACAGCATGGGCTCCATCATTGCCCGCCACTATACAGCTCTCTACCCGGTATATATCCAGGGACTGATATTATCCGGCAGCTTTACCATGCCATCATGGCAACTAACCATCCTGCTGGCTTTTGTTCGTCTCAAAATCCTCTTTCAGGGCAGCAATAAAAAGAGCAGATGGCTTAACCATCTCTTTTACCATAATTTCAACCGTCACTTTAAAGATGCCCCTACCCTGTTTGAGTGGATCTCATCCGACAGGGACGAAACCGACAGCTATGTGGCAGACCCTTACTGCGGATTTTTCAATGCCAATGGTTTTTACAAAAATTTATTAAAAGGTATCATAGCCACGAAAAGAGCCGAAGAGCTTATCACCTACCGAAAAACCCTGCCAATATTGATTATGAGCGGGAAAGAAGATCCGGTAGGCCATTTTGGGAAAGATGCCGTAAAATTGCATAAAAATTACTACGAGCAAAAATTTCAGAACCTGTCCCTGAAAATCTTTCAGGGGCGCCACGAGCTGTTGCACGAACAAAACAAAGACGTTGTTTACCAATACCTGCTTAACTGGCTCAACGAAAGCCTGGAGATAAAATAGCCGTTCATGCACGGAAAATAAGCAGGGGTGTCGTACTTTGATAAATCAGTTTGCGGGTCAGGCCTGGATTGAACAAACGAGCCAGCAGACTGCGTTTTCGGTTAACAAGAGAGAATAGGTCTATCTGATGAGTTTCCACAAACGTCTCCAGCTCTTTCAATTCATCCTCCCCTTCCAGAAAATGACATTGGACTTCAATATTCTTATGCACCTTACGGAAGTAATCCCGCAAGTTTTCCATCTTTACTTCTTCCTGTGGCTTTTCAGTCTCTTTTGAAAGGTGAATACAGTGTATTTTTACATTGAATTCAGACACAATCGACAACAACCGTCGAATAGCAACAAAGTCAGAATCATCAAGCTGTGTGGCATAAGCGATATTTTTCACCTCTTTCGTAGTATCAAAAGATGATTGTTCGGGAATAGCCAGCACTGGCACCCTGGTTCTGTCGAGTACCCGGTAAACAACGCTGCCAACTATATCGCTTTGCTTCTCACCTTTACCTTTGGTTCCCAGCACGACAATTCCCGGATTGTAATCAGCAGCCATCCGTGAAATTTCATCTTCAATGATGCCCTCACGCAGTGAATAACCAATCTTTACATTATCGATCTTCTGATCAATGGCCTGTTTTCTGATATCATTGACAAAGTTCATTAAACTTTTCCGGGCATTACTTTCCATCTCACGCAGGTTGATATCCATGTCAACCTGAATACTGTAGGCATCGGTAATAGGCACCAGGTCAACAATGGGGGCGTAATAAACATGCAGGATCTTGATGTCGGCATTTAAGTTTTTGGCCAGATTAAGGGCATACAGGCAGGCATTCCGTGAATATTCAGAAAAGTCGACCGGTACCAGGATACGTCGCACCCGCCGCGGGTCTTTTTTATCGGCATGTTCCTGTTCGGTTTTCCATTCGTTCATCAGACGCAATGCCTTCTCCACATCCGATGTTTTAATTTTTATCTCTACACCCTCAGAAGCAGCCCCCTGTATCAGGTGAACATTGCTTAAATAACATTCAATTCCGGCAGCTTCCAATCGTGCCTTTAATACTTCGGCGGACGTGTAATGATCTGTCGCAAGGGTTACCAGTTGCTCTTCCATAGTAATCAGTTTTTATTCAAGAATGATGAATGATCTTTTTAGTGTCTATTTGTAAATATACAAAATTCTTGCATGGAGAACAAGGTATCTGGCAAGAAATATATAGCCGGGTATAAAGCCTGCATGTTACTCTGACCGTAAACGGCGACCGAGAACAGAAGCTACAGCCAGAAACACCCCCAGCATAATACCAAGGAAGGCTGCAAACAAAACCCGGTGTTGTGCCGGAAGCATAAAGGTAATGGTATGTGCCGGTATCCAGAATAATGGAATGGTCTTTTTAAAGACAAAATGCCACTGTACCCGCCAGTTGAGCTCCTGCAGAATGCGCCCCATATCGAGGGGGCTGACAAGTGAAGTCATCAGTCCGTTATGATGTTCAATATGTATATCGGTAATGCGGTGCAATGTCATCAACACCGGGGCATAGATCAGGTTCATAGCCACACTGATGCCAAACGCAACGAACAGCTTATCCCACAAAAAGCCATCGGTCATGATGGCATCCTGTGCATTTGACACGCCCAAAATGTTCATAAATGCAGGTGTGCCTGCTGAAAAAACGACCAACGCAAGCTGAATGGTCAAACCAAGTAATCCCCAAACCACCGCCTTTGGAAACAATCCAAAACCCGGCTGATGATAGTACCCGGTTTTGATTCGCAGGCCAATGACCTCACCCAGGGGAGCCAGGATAAAAAATTTGGCAAAAGCCATCAGCATCGGATACTGCTTTGTAGCAGATAAATAAAAGGCGACCGGTGCCTCCGGAATAATAGCCAACAGAAGCAAAGCCAGTAAAACAGTTATAAACAATATATCCTTTTTGTTCATAATACCAGGTTCAAAAAACGTAATCCGTAGCTCATTGTTTCCTTTGATAAATATATGTATTCACAAGAACCATCACCATTTCATGTGCTTACATTTGCGTTAGTGCCTGTATTAAAGCATTTTGTATCTTTCTTATTTAATCCGGGCATAAGGTAGAAGTTGGTCACCCAATGGGCTTGAGCCCATAATATATAGCAAGCCAACTAATTTTTATGTGATTCCGAATAGCTCGAAGCTTCGAGCTTCTATATAATCATCCCCCTGTGTGTCGAAATCCTTGTTTCCGAATAATCAGGATCTTCGACATGGGCGTTTCACCTTTCTATTCGTATCCGTGCATCAACTGCAATAACGTGTTCTTTGTTTCCGAGGAGGGGATTCAGATCCATTTCATAGATCTCTGGCACTGCTTCAACAAGGGCTGACAGTCTGACAAGGATATCGGCAAACCCTTCGATATTAACGCCTCCCTGACCGCGTGTACCTTCAAGTACCTCCCTGCTCTTCAGGCTGTATATCATTCTGAAAGCGTCTTTCTGGGACAACGGGGAAAGTTGATTGGCTACATCCTTAAACACTTCAATAAAAATGCCGCCCATACCGCACATCACCATATGGCCAAAATTGTCTTCCAGCTTAACACCGGCAAACAGTTCGGTTCCTTCAAGCATAGGCTGCATCAGGACGGCAGTGGTATCCTTGATGGTCATCATTCGCTCAAACTGTTCGAGGGCAGACTGTTCATCCTTTACATTCAGGACGACACCGCCAACATCGGATTTATGGATGGGGCCGACGACCTTCATGGCCACAGGTCCGTTAATTTTCTTAAACCCCCGGCTGACCTCTTCAGTGGTTTTGGCTACCATTTCAACAGCCCTGGGGATGCCTGCCGCATCAAGCAGTTCTTGCACCTGCAGGGGCTCCAGATAACCATTACCGGCCTTTTTGATCACCTTCCTCATTTTATTACGATCTACCCTGGGCTGGTCAACATACGGTGCCTGCGGAACCGGCGTATTGTATACCGCTGACAATGCTCTCCCCAGGTTTACTTCATCCGGGAAGTTCACATAGCCCTTTTCGATAAACTGATTAACTTCCTCCCTGGCGGTCAGTATGCTGGGTAAAACTGGATATATCGGCTTTTTGCAGGTACGCATTTTCTCATCCAGAATATCGTACACATCAAAAACCGGAAACAGGCCGGGTGTACCAAAGATGACCACCATGCCGTCAATGTTGGTAAAATGTTTATCGGCATAGTCGATGATGGTACCGAGTTGTTCGGCCGTGCCGGTAGCGAGGAAGTCGATGGGGTTATTCACGGAAGAGCCTGGATACAGGTGCGTAAGCAGATCCTGGCTATCGGGGGTATCAATATGGGGGACCTGCAGGCCTCCTTCGGCCAGGGCATCTGTAAGCATCACAGCCGGACCACCGGCATGGGTAATCACTGCAAGGTTCATACCCGGCAGTGGCGGATACATAAACACCGAAGCCACGGTAATCAGGTCTTCACGACCAAAACACCTTACTATACCAGCTTTACGGAACAAAGCATCAACAGCCTGATCAGAGCTGGACAATGCACCGGTGTGAGATGATGCCGCACGGCTCCCTGCCTCACTGCTTCCGGCCTTTACAGCAGCAATCTTACAACCCTTACGGACAAGAGAGGAGGCATGGGTGAGCAACCTCTGCGGATTGGAGATGTCTTCGATATACAGCAATTTTACCCGGGAACTTTGATCCGGGTCAAATGATTCATCCCAGTATTTCACCACATCTTCAACGCCAACCTGCGCACTGTTACCCACCGAAAAAACATTGGCAAACTTAAGCCCTTTGGGGATCCCGGCTTCCATTATAAAGCAGGCTGTGGCACCGGAGCCGGATACAAAATCACAACCTTTAAAGTCAAGTTTCGGGATGGGATAGGTAAATACGCTATGATGATTCGGGGTAAGCACACCTGTGCAGTTGGGACCGATCAGGGTTGCTCCGGCATCATTCACTATATCCACAATTTTTTTCTCCAGCTCGGCACCCCCTTCACTCTCCTCACTAAACCCGGCAGAAAGCACTATAAAGGCTTTGGTTCCTTTCTGCTGCGCCAGAACCTGAACCGTATCAGGGACAAAACGCGCCGCAATGGCAATAATGGCCAGATCGACCTCCGGCAGGTCGGCAACATCATAATAGGACTTGATGCCCTGCACTTCGGTCTCTTTCAGGTTAGTTACATAAATGTCACCGTTAAAATTGCCGTCAACAAGGTTTTTGAGCACCTTACCTCCAGGCTTGGCAGTATCGTTGGAGCCTCCAACAACCACAATACTTTTTGGATTTATAAGCTGATTATGAATCATAACATATGTATTTTTACAAGAATCTTATCATAGATTTTTAATGATACATTATCAATCAAAAACACTTCGAAATTAGGCATTATAAACGACATACTACCCTATTAATAGTTAAAAAATCCCTATTTTCGTTATCCAACATTTCCATGATCCCGTCATGACCAAGAAAGAGCGCTTTGCCTACGTAATGAACTATTTTGCAACAAATCAGCCGGTTGCAGAGACAGAGTTACAATACACCGACCCTTATCAGTTACTGGTAGCGGTCATTTTATCTGCCCAGTGTACCGATAAACGGGTAAACCAGATCACCCCGCCTTTTTTTGAGCGCTTTCCGGAAGCCGAAACACTGGCGGAAGCGGATCATGAAGAGGTGTATGCGCTGATAAAAAGCTGTTCGTATCCCAACAATAAGACCCGCAACCTGATCGGGATGGCCCGCAAGCTGAACAGCGATTTCGACGGTGTAGTACCTGATGAGGTCAGTGAACTGGTCAAGCTCCCCGGTGTGGGCCGGAAGACAGCCAACGTTATTGCCTCCGTCATTTACAAAAAACCCGCCCTGGCTGTGGACACCCATGTATTTCGCGTAGCAGCCCGTATCGGCCTGACGACCAACGCCAAAACCCCACTGGAGGCCGAAAAACAATTGCTGCGTTATATCCCGGAACACCAGGTGGCAACCGCTCATCACTGGTTGATCCTGCATGGGCGTTATATCTGCCAGGCACGAAAACCAAAATGTTCAGAATGTCCCCTGACACCGGCATGTAAGTATTTTGAGAAAACAGTCAGGACGTGAACTTTCCGCTATTTTGAATTGTTTAGGATGGTAAATAACATGTCAAACATAAAATAATGGTACAATGACGCATCTGAAAACCGGTGATAAAGCGCCCGAATTTTCGGGGAAAGATCAGGACGGGAATCCTGTGTCCCTCAGCGATTTTAAAGGACATAAACTAGTACTCTATTTTTACCCCAAAGACAACACACCCGGTTGCACCACACAGGCCTGCAACCTGAGGGATAACTACGACCTATTGTTAAAACAGGGATATAAAGTTTTAGGTGTGAGTGCCGACAGCGAAAAATCACATCAAAAATTTATTGAGAAAAACAACCTGCCTTTCCCGCTGATCGCCGACACTGAAAAAGAAATCCTCCAGTCATACGGTGTATGGGGTGAGAAGAAGATGATGGGGAAAACCTTTATGGGTACCAATCGCACCACCTTTATCATCGATGAAGAAGGCATTATTGAAGACATTATAACCAAAGTCAAAACCAAGGATCATACCGCGCAGATAGTCGAATAAATCGTATGCCGCTTCCGCTAGAAATATCGAAAAAGGCATGACGCCGCTACAGGAGTATAACTGCCATAATCTCCTATTGTTCCCTTAAACGAAGCATAGAATACTTTTTCTGATAAGAAAATGAATCCGTAAAGCAAATGCTTTGCGGATTTTTTGTGTATAAATACTATATTTGCCATCAATCTATCAAAATCCAGAAACAAATAATACAAATATGCAGAACCAACTGAGCAAATTGGAACCTAAACCGGTATGGGAAACCTTTGAGGCTATTTGTGACATTCCGCACCCTTCCAAAAAAGAGGAAGCCATCGTTGACTATGTGAAAGGAATTGGGGAAAAACTGGGCCTGGAGACCGTCGTTGACCACGTAGGTAATGTGGTAATCCGAAAGCCGGCAACGTCCGGTATGGAAGATAGACAAACTGTTGTACTGCAGGGACATCTTGACATGGTACCCCAGAAGAATAATGACACCAGGCATGATTTTGACAATGACCCGATCCGACCTTACGTTGATGGTGAATGGGTCAAAGCGGAAGGTACTACCCTGGGAGCGGACAATGGCATCGGTGTTGCCACTGCCCTGGCTATTCTACAGGCAGATGACGTGGCACACGGTCCCCTGGAATGTCTGTTTACTGTTGACGAAGAAACAGGAATGACAGGCGCCTTTGCACTGAAACCCGACCTGTTAAAAGGCGACATCCTCATCAATCTTGATTCAGAGGAAGAAGGCGAACTCTATATTGGTTGCGCCGGCGGCATCGACACCAATTCTTTCTTTAACTATCAGGAAGAAGCAGTACCCGGTAACCACGTTGCTTTCAGGGTCGACATCAAGGGCTTACGCGGAGGTCACTCGGGACTTGATATCATCCATGGCCGCGGCAATGCCATCAAATTGCTGAATCGCCTGCTATGGCAGGCACACCGGGATGCCGGCCTCAGGCTCTCTTCTGTTGATGGTGGCAGTCTTCGCAACGCCATCCCCCGTGAAGCAACAGCTATTGTCACCATTCCAAAAGAAAATGCAGCTGACTTCGAAAAAATGGCCGAAGAGCTACAAAAAAATGCTTCCAATGAGTTGGCAAGCGTAGACCCGAACCTGTCGGTGGACGTGCAGGCAACCGAAAAACCTTCGGCACTGATCGACGCAAAAACGACAACCAATCTGCTCAACGCGGTTTATGCCTGTCCGAACGGTGTAATCCGTATGATCGATGACATGCCGGAGGTAGTCGAAACCTCAACCAATCTCGCCGTTCTCAAATCCAAAGATGGGATCATCGAAACGGCTACCCTTCAAAGAAGTTCAGTTGATTCGGCCAAGCATGATCTCTGCAATATGATACGGGCAGTATTTGAAATGGCCGGCGCAAAGGTTGAACAAACAGGTGAGTACCCCGGTTGGAAGCCAAACATCGACTCCCCGATCCTGAAAACAATGAAAAATGTTTACCAGCAACTTTACGGCAAAACACCGGAGCAGAAGGTAATACATGCCGGTCTGGAATGCGGTCTGCTTGGTGGGCTCTACCCGAATCTGGACATGATCTCTTTTGGCCCCACCATTCAAAACCCCCACTCACCGGATGAACAGGTAAATATCAAAACAGTGCAACTATTCTATGATTTTCTTATCGAAACATTAAACAATATACCGGCTAAAGCATAAGTTTTTTTGTTCCGACAACAATAGTTCATTTTTTATCCAATAGCTTAATTTGTTGGTTTGCTTATTCATACAAATTTTATTAACTTGCATCTTATAAATAACCACCATCCAAAAACCAAAAAAGAATACAATGAAAACAAATCAAACAGTCATTATCGTCCTTTCAGCTATTCTGCTGTTATCCATCATTGGTAATATTATCTATATGACCAGGTCTTCCAGACTGGCAGATGAAAAAGAACAGGTTACCACTGAGAGAGAGTCGCTGCAAAATGAAAACCGTGTCCTTAATGAAACCATTGAGGTAAAAGAGGCTACCATCGAAGAACAAACTGAGGAGCTGGAAGCACTTACCGAAAAGCACGATTCCCTGATGGCAGAAAAAAATGCTGCGATTGCCAGGCTTAACCGCCGGGCAAATGCTACCGCAAATGATCTGGAAGCCCAGAAAGAGCTCAATGACGAACTCTCAGCACAGCTCAACGAGCTGGAGATGGACAAGGCCGCACTGAGTGACGAATTGCATGAAACCAAACAAGAGCTGGAAGCCCTCCAGGCTCGTTATCAGCAATTGACAGAAAAAACCCAACAGGAAGAAAACCTTAATGTGTACAACATCTGCGTGATGACAAAGTGGGATCCCTGGTTGCTGTCAGACCGTTATAACGTCTCCAAAGCCAAAAGGGTTGATCATACAGCCATTCATTTTGAAGTCGACGGCAGCATCTTTACCGAAACCGGCAGCAAAGATGTCATCCTTGTGCTGACAGATCCTGCGGGTAATATTATGTACGAAGGTGAAGAACTGTTTACCAATCAAGAAACAGGCGAAGAATCAGGCTTCACCGCAAAAGAAGAAATCGAGTACACAAATGAGCCTGTTCACGTTGAGTTTAATGTTATGCATCCGGAACGTCTCGATGCTGGCATTTATAAAGCCCATATCTATGTAGAAGGCGAGCTCAGCCGCAGCAAAGAGATTGATTTGGAATAACATGAAAAAGTTATAATAAAACATTGCTGACCAAATTTATTTTTCTATATTTGCACTCGCTTAAAACAGCTGCCAGCCCACTGAGGTTGGCAGCATTTTAAACGCCAAAACGCAAACAGTTAAAACCCGGAAATAATGAAAAGAACATTTCAACCCTCGGTAAGAAGAAGAAAAAACAAGCACGGTTACAGGGCACGTATGGCTACCAAAAACGGACAGAAGGTTCTGGCGGCAAGACGTGCAAAAGGAAGAAAAAGCCTGTCTGTTTCTTCAGAAAAAACACACAAATAAGTTTTGGTTAGTAATCGGTTTAACTAAAAAGCCGGCCCTCTTTCGCAGAGTGCCGGCTTTTTTACATCCACCGGCTTGTATTTTACCAATTTTTGTGTAAAATTTGTCATTTCCTTTTGTAATAAACAAAATCAGGCAGTCATGTCCATACACACAAAGCACCTTCTGATTATACCTTTAGTGCTACTGATCGCGTGCACTTCAACACAGGATGAGAAAACGGAGATGATTTTCGACCCGGACGCCCGGCATCTTCTCGTCATGCATCCGACAGTCCAAAATCTTAACCGAATGAACGTTCTGAGAGATGAAGGCATATTTCCGCTTGAGGATGATTACCGTATCATTGGGGTTTACCATACGGATGCCAATTACGATTATGAACGTTCGGCCGACTATATCCTGGATGAAGGATTTAATGATATGGCTCTTTACGCTGTTGATCAGCCCATATATGAGGACAGCCTTTACAAGGAAAACAAAATCACCGAAACGTTTCATGATCTGTTCAGACAGTCGGAAGGTGTCTTTTTCCTTGGTGGACCCGATTTACCCCCGGCCACCTATGGAGAGCCATTTAACCTGCTTACCATGGTCAGTGACCCGGTCAGGCATTACATGGAACTATCCTTTTTATTTCATCTGATAGGCGGATCCCAGGACCTGACCATGGAACCATTATTAGCGGAAAACGAAGATTATGTCATACTCGGTATCTGTCTGGGCATGCAAACCATCAATGTAGCGGCGGGAGGCACGCTCCACCAGGATATTCCGACCGAAGTATACGACGTTCATACTGTGGAAGAGGTGATCGCCCTTGATAATGATAAACAGCACCGGAACTATTACTCCTACTATCGTCTGGATCCGGATGTGTCTACCCCCAACTATCATCGTATTGATATTGATGCCCACAGCCATACGGCGGTCATTGCCGGGGATATAGAGCTTCAGCCTTACGTTCTTAGTTCGCACCACCAGGCCATTAAAGAAACAGGGCACAACCTGAAGGAGACGGCCTGGTCGCTGGACGGAGAGATCCCGGAAGCCATAGAGCATATCAGCTACCCCCATGTGCTGGGTGTACAATTTCATCCGGAGGTACCCTATTTATATGATCCCGGCCACAAGCTTATGTTCCGGCCGGGCGAAGAAGCCAGCCATTCCTATATGGAGCTTTATCCGGGGACAGAAGGTGAGGATTTTCACCGGGACTTCTGGGTACATATTGCAGCTATGCTTCCCTAACGAAAGAAATAGGATTTCTGTTTTTGCTTTTGGGCATTGCCGCGGGCAACATATAGTGCCTTGCGGGCATATGGATCCATGCCGGTATAGTACATGGTAGTAGCCAATGTCATTGGTGTTGGTGTAAACTCCTGTACCTGCCCGGGCCGGAGCCCAAGCCTTTTTACACTATTGGCCAGCGATTCCATATCTGCTTCAGTACAACCCGGGTGCCCTGAAATAAAATAGGGGACAATCTGCCAGGGAAGGTTTTCATTGCGGCATACCTGGCGAAATTTTTTGTAAAACAACTCAAAACTTCTAAACGCCGGTTTTCGCATGGCTTTCAAAACATGCGGTTCTGTATGTTCGGGAGCAACTGTCAGCCGCCCGGATATATGATGGCGAAAAACCCGTTCAAGATAAGCTTGCAGGCCATAACGTTCTGTAACATGGGATGGTCGGTCAACAAGCATATCGTGACGTATGCCGCTGCCAATACTGATCTTTTTGACACCTTTAACCGCCTGGGCCTTATCATACAATCTCATCAACGGATGGTGATCATAATTCAGGTTTGAACAAACATCCGGATAAATACAGGATGGTCGCCTGCATCTGCGGCATAAGGTTATATCTTTGCCGCCCATCTTGTACATATTGGCCGTTGGGCCACCCAAATCACTTATCTGACCTTTGAAGCCAGGCATTTTGGCCACTTGTTCCACCTCCTTAATGATGGAATCCTCCGAACGACTGGCGACATATTTTCCCTGGTGTGCTGCGATGGCGCAGAAACTGCACCCGCCAAAACAGCCACGATGCAGGGTCACCGAGAAACGGCTCATCTCGTAAGCCGGTATGGGCGGTTTTTTCTTGTATTTGGGATGCGGAAGGCGTGTGTATGGCAAATCATAAGACATATCAACCTGTTCCAGGTCCATAGGCGGATAAGGCGGATTTACCACTACGCGATGATCGTAATGAGGCTGAATCAGCCGGTTGCTTTTCCAGCTATTCGAAGCTGTTTCGATGATACGAAAAGCATCGGCAAAGCGTTGTTTGTCAGACTGACATTCTTCATAAGAAGGCAGTATGGTTTCTTCATATCCTTTTAAACCTGGTATCTGGCCACCGGCTTCAACCACATAGGCGGTCTGCAAAATATTGTGCAATGAGGTAAACGGAACGCCTTTACCCATCAGCTCAATGATACGGACAAAAGCCATCTCCCCCATGCCATAGATAAGCATATCGGCACCGCTTTCGGTCAGTATGGAAGGTCGTAGCTTATCCTGCCAATAATCATAATGGGCAAAACGGCGCATAGAGGCTTCTACGCCGCCCAGCAAGACGGGTGTTTCCGGATAAAGCTGCTTCAAAATACGGGTATACACGATGGAAGGCAAATCGGGGCGCTGTCCGGCACGTCCACCCGGCGTATAGGCATCATCGCTGCGAAGCCGCCGACGCGCAGTATAGTGATTCACCATCGAATCCATGGCCCCTGCCGTCACCCCAAAAAAACAGGCAGGCTCTCCCAGCTTTTTAAAATCACGCAAGTCGTCACGCCAGTTGGGCTGAGGCAAAATAGCCACCCGTAAGCCACACTTTTCAGCCAAGCGCCCTATCACAGCAGTACCAAAGGCAGGGTGATCCACATAAGCGTCACCCGAAACCAGCACAATATCCGGACGATCCCAGCCCAGACGCTGCATCTCCTCACGGCTAACCGGCAAAAATGTTGAATTCTCAGACAAAAAACAGCTATTTTGAAAAACAATAGTATATATACTGCACACAACAAAGGTACGGTTTCTGAACGTCAATGGGAAAAACCATATTTTTCGTACTTTTGCAACAGCCGAAAAGCGACATACCTATGCTTAGAATCATCGTTATATTTATACTTATTTACCTGCTATTCAGGCTACTAACGACCGTAGTATTCCCTCTGTTTGCCCGTTGGTATCTCAATCGTTATAAAAAGAGATTTTATCGCGACAATCCACGGGCGGATAAAGCCAGGAAAAGACAGGCCGCGAACAGGAGAGAACAAAGAGACAAGCGTTCAAACAAGCAATCTGAAACAGACAAAATCGGCGAATATGTTGATTTTGAAGAAATTAAAGACGACAACAAAGACCCTGACAATGAATAAACTCAAATCGCTTACCCCCGCAAAGCTGGCACCTTATGTTGCTGCCATAGTCCTGTTTCTTTTATTAAGCATTATTTATGTGAATCCGGTATTACAGGGCAAGCAACTCATGCAGTCCGACATTGTCAACTGGAAAGGGATGGCACAGGAAATTATTGAATTCCGTGAAAATACCGGTGAAGAAGCATTATGGACCAACAGCATATTTGGCGGTATGCCGGCCTACCAGATCAGTGTTCAATGGGCCAATAATGTCTCCGGTTTCTTTCATGATGTTATGACTCTCTGGCTTCCAAGGCCGGCAGACATGATCTTCCTGTATTTTATCGGTTTCTTTATTTTCTTATTATTATTGAAGATCAACCCCTGGATTGCGCTGGCCGGTGCCGTTGGCTTCGCACTTACATCCTACAATTTTATTGTTATTGAAGCCGGACATAATTCCAAAGCTGTTGCCATCGGGTATATGGCACCGGTAATGGGAGCGGTCATCTACACTTTTCGGGGCTATCTGCTGGGCGGCGGATTGCTCTTCGCCCTTTTTATGGCCTTGCAATTATTCGCCAACCATTTCCAGATCACCTATTATCTTGGGATCATAGTGGTCATATATGGACTGTTTGAGCTTTACCGGCACATCAAAGAGCAACGGCTGACCGGCTTTTTGCAAAAGCTGGGCGTGCTGGTAGCCGCGCTGGTAGTTGCCATTGGTGTAAATATTGGCAATTTCTGGGGGACCTATACGTATACCTCAGAGACTATGCGGGGAGGTACTGAGCTTACCATCAGGGAAGAGCCGGTAACGGAGGGTTTGGATAAAGATTATATTACCAATTGGAGTTACGGACTGGAGGAGACCTTCACGCTGCTTGTTCCGAATGCTAAAGGGGGTGCCAGTGGTGTACTGGGAGAAAACGATCGTGCCATGGAGGGCATTGATCCGAATTATCAGCGTATTATCAGTCAGGAAAGCCACTACTGGGGTAGTCAACCGTTCACGTCAGGACCGGTGTATGCCGGTGCTGTTGTCCTGTTTTTCTTTATCCTGGCCCTTCACTATTTAAAAGGCCCCATCAAATGGAGTTTTCTTATAGCGATCATCTTGTCGGTGATGCTCGCCTGGGGTAAACATTTCATACCCCTGACAGATTTCTTTATTGATTATGTGCCCGGTTACGATAAGTTCAGGGCGGTGGCCATGACACTTGTCATCGCATCTATGTGTATTCCTGCCCTGGCATTTCTGGGGCTATATAAAATCTATAAAGAACCAGACAAACTATCCTTTAAAAGCGCCCCGTTTATAACTGCATTTAGCCTGACGGCCGGTTTATCTTTGTTGTTTTATCTTCTGCCGCGCGCTTTCTTTTCCTTCATCAGCCCAATGGAAGCGCAAGGATACGCTGACATGGCCGCCCGTGAGCCACAGATGGAAGCCCAGATCAACGAAATGCTTCAACAACTAAAGACAGCCAGGGTCGCCATCTTTCAGGCAGATGCCATTCGGAGTTTCTTTTTTGCTACAGCAGCCGCCATTGTCACCCTGTTGTTTGCCAACAATAAGATTGGAAGGCCAGTATTCATCCTGCTGGTGGTGGTGCTGATCACTATCGACATGTGGCCGGTAAACCGCCGTTACCTCAATGATGATGATTTTGAACAACAAAGAAGGGTTGAACGTCCGTTCACGTTACGTACGGCTGACCAGCATATTCTTGAAGATCCCGATGAGTTTAGGGTACTGGACCTGACCGAAAATACGTTTAACAGCACCAGAGCATCGTATTACCATCATTCCATTGGTGGTTATCATGGCGCCAAGATGCAACGGTATCAGGACCTGATCGACTTTCATATCGAAGATGAGATGATGTCGCTGACACAAGCCATGCAGGAAGGATCCATGGCTCCGATACATCGACGCCTTAACGATCTCAATGTCCTAAATATGCTGAATACCCGCTATATTATATACCATCCTGATAATGAGCCTATCCATAACCCACATGCCCTTGGAAACGCCTGGTTTGTCAATAACTACCGCATCGTGGAAAATGCTGATGAGGAGATATTAGAGCTGGAAGAAATCGATCCTGCAGAAGAAGCCCTCATTGACAAGCGGTTTGCCTCACAACTGGAAGGTGTTTCCCTTCAAACAGACCCGGGGGCTTCAATCGACCTGGTTGACTACCAACCAAATGAACTGACATACGAATACTCAGCCAACAGTGAGCAACTGGCTCTTTTTTCCGAGGTATACTATCCGGAAGGCTGGGAAGTGTACATCAACGGCCGGGAAGCGGAACATTTCAGGGCCAATTACATTTTGCGCGGCATGATCCTGCCGGAGGGTGACCATACAATCGAGTTTCGTTTCAGGCCAGATTCCTACTATACAGGACGGTATATAGCCCTGTTCTTTAGTATCGTACTTGTCACAGGCATTATAGCTTATGCGCTGATACAAGCGCGTAAGATCTTCAGGGATCAACAGAAGGATGATCAGAAAAAAGAAGCACAATCATAATGCACCGCCATGTACAAGGTACTTATCATCACTTATTATTGGCCACCGGGCGGAGGACCTGGTGTTCAGCGTTGCCTGAAACTGGCCAAATACCTTCCCGGTCATGGCGTTGAACCGGTAGTGATCACTGTTGACCCTAAAAAAGCGGGTTACCCGGTCACAGATAAAAGCCTCGAAGATGAAGTGCCTTCCTGGTTGCGCGTCATTCATACGTCAACAAGAGAACCCTTTAACGCATATCGTTTTTTCTTTGGCAGAAAAAATCTTCCCCGTTCCGGCTTTGCCAATGAAGGAAAGCCCGGACCTGCCCAAAAAGCAGCCCGTTTTCTCCGGGGAAACCTGTTTGTCCCGGATGCCCGAAAGGGATGGAAAAAATATGCCCTTAAAGCATGTCAAAGACTCATCCGTGGGGAAACTTTTGATGCCGTGATCACCTCCTCACCACCACACAGTACGCAGCTTATCGGACTTACCCTAAGCAGGGAGTTTGGAATACCCTGGGTCGCAGACCTGCGGGATCCGTGGACCGACTTGTTTTACAACAAACATTTTTACCGCCTCAAACCAGCACAAAAAAAAGATGCTGCCTATGAAAAAATGGTACTCGAACAGGCTGATTACCTGATTACGGTTAGTGAATCACTGAAAAATCTTTTTTTAGCTAAATCTTCGCTCATTAATTCCGATAAAATCCATGTCATCCCTAACGGATATGACCCTGATGACTTTCCGGCTGCTCCGGATGAAAAACCGGAAGTGTTTACGATCAGCTATGTGGGCACCATGACCGAACATTATCCGGTATCTGCTTTTATTCAGGCTATCGAAACTCTGTTGGAGAAGAAACCAACGTCCAGACCGGAGATCAGGTTCCTGGGTCAGGTTAGTGAACCGGTTGTCGGACAGCTGGAAGCATCATCCATCTGGCCCTATGTTGACATAAGTGGTTATATCGACCATCCGGAAGCCATTAAAGTCATGATGGCATCTTCGGTGTTATTGCTTATCATACCAAATGTACCCAATAATGAAGGTATTCTGACCGGCAAGCTGTTTGAGTACCTGGCTGCGAAGAGGCCCGTGATGGGATTTGGTCCGAACGGGAGTGATGCCGGAAAAATCATTTCTGACTGTGAAAGTGGTGGTGTTTTTGGCTACCATGAAGGCCGTAAAGCGGGAGAATGGCTCACCGGCATGTATGATCTATACGAACATCATAAGGAAATAACGGCAGGCAATGAAAACATCATGCAATACAGCCGGGAGTCACAGGCCGGAAAACTAGCTGGCATTCTCACCGATAGCATAAAAAACAGCGATCAAAACGGGAAAAAATAGGGGATTAAAAAAGTGGCCAGCACCCAGAATATCAGGTTCAGGGGTGCTCCTACCCTTAGAAAATCAGCAAAGTGGAATCCGCCTACGCCATAAATCATGGTATTTGTCTGATAGCCCACGGGAGTCATAAAACTGGAGGAAGCTGCAAAGGCAATGGCCATGAGGAAGGGCCTTGCATCAACACCAAGTTCGACGGAGGTGGCAATGGCGATAGGTGCCAGGAGTACCGCGCTGGCATTGTTGCTCATGGTGGCCGTTAACAGGCTGGTGACCAGATACAGGGTGGACATAACAGCCATCGGCCCCATCGATCCGACCAGGTCAATCACAAACACACTGATAAGTCCGGCCGTGCCGCTCACATCCATGGCCACCCCTAAGCTCAACGCACCTGCCAGCAGGAATATCACCCGCCAGTCGATAGCCAGATAAGCCTCCTCCATAGTGATGCAGCGGGTCAGCACAAGAAACATCGAACCGATGATAGCAGCCATCATAATGGGCAGAATATCGAAAGAGGCCAGGGCAATCACGCCGATCATGGTCAGCACGACGGTAAGCATTTTGTCTTTCCGGTATTCGGGCAGGTCAATCTCAGAAACGATCAGAAAAGTGTTTCGGCCACGAAGCTCCAGTTGCTGGAGATTCTGCAAATGGGCTTTATCGACCTCAATAAGCAAGGTGTCGCCGGCGCGAAGCACCGTATTGGCCACTTTATCACGCATCAGCTCCCCCCGATGCCGGATAGCAAGCACGGTGGCTCCATACTTCTGGCGAAAGCCAAGCTGCTTAACACTCCTGCCTTCAAAAGGACTGTTTGGTGCAATCACCGCCTCCACAAAGATGATGTTGTTCTCTGTCTTCTTATTATCGTTAATTTCCCGCAATGACTTAAACTTGGCATCGCTTTTCAGGGCAATCCCCTCCCGTTCCTTTAAGGATTTGATTTTTTCAACATTACAGCGAACCTTTAACACATCACCGGCTTCAAGAATAAGATCTTCGGAAGGCATAATAAACGTATAGCCCTTACGATTCACTTCCAGGATATCGATATCAAGTTTTTTGATCAGGGGGGATTGCTTAATCGATTTGCCCACCGAAGAGGCATTGGATAATAAAACGACCTCAGTCAGGTAATCCCCCATTCCAAATTTCTTCATCAGGCCATCTTCCTCACCCCTGTCAGGTATCAGCCGAATGCCGATCAGCATCATATAGGCCAGCCCGACCCCGAAAAATATCAGCCCCATCCTGGTCATCTCAAACATGGAAAATGGCTCCAGGTTATTTTCTGCTGCCACCCCACTGACCAAAATATTGGTAGATGTGCCTATCAGGGTACACACGCCACCGAACATCGAAGCAAAGGACAAGGGCATGAGCATTTTGGCCACACTAAGCTTTGACTGAGCGGCAGCCCCTACCAATATGGGTATAAAAATAGCCACTACCGGGGTGTTGTTGATAAAAGCCGATATCACACCCACACTCAGCATGGTGACAAGAATTCCTAACCAAAAATTGTATTTAAAGAGGACGGCAATGCGATTCCCGATGTTCACCACAGCACCGGATTTAAACAGGGCAGTGCTGAGAATAAACATGAAAGCTACGGTGATGGTGGCGGAATTACTAAATCCTGAGACGCCTTGTTTGGGTGTGATAACGCCCGTCACAACAAGTGCCGCCATGGCCACGATAGCCACCACGTCCACGGGGAAACGTTCGGTGGCAAACATCACAATGGCCCCCACCAAGACAAACAACACGATTCCTATCTCAAGGGTCATTCCGGTCCTAAGCTTGTTTGCTACAAAAGCCTAAAATTACAAACTAAAACGGAATTCATGAAAAAAGAAAAGGAATAATAGATAGACAAATGCTTTTTAGTACTGTTTGTCAATGAGATAGAGTGATTTACACATCCGACCCCGGGCCATGTTTTATGAATGCTGGCAAAATCATGTATTTTTGCAAACAGGACATTGTTCCATCAGTTCATTCTGAAAACAGCAGCACATGAAAATCACATTCCTGGTTATTGGCAAGACAGAGGGTGGCTATCTGGCGGAAGGCATCGAAAAATATGTGCAGCGACTCAATAAATATGTACAGTTTGAGATCATCGCCAGGCCGGTGCCCAAAAAATGGCAGTCGTTGCCGGCAGATCGCCGGACAGGGCAGGAGAGCCAGATTATCATGGATTATCTTAAAGACAGCGATTATTCAGTATTGTTGGATGAGAAAGGGCGCGCCTTCAGCTCGCAGCAGTTTGCAGAATTTATCGAAACCCGTATGCTCCGGTCAACAAAAAAGTTGTTGTTTGTAGCGGGCGGCCCATGGGGCTTCAGCGAAGAGGTAAAAAATGCGGCTACCATGCAGCTTTCCCTTTCCCCGATGACCTTCTCCCATCAGATGGTACGACTGATATTTGCCGAACAGCTCTACCGGGCATTGTCTATCATCAGGGGGGAGCCTTACCACAATGCTTAGATAGAAAAACGTTTTCTCCTTACGAACATGCCCGGTGGGAGAAGTAAACGACAGGGCGATCGAGTTCACGCAGCACAGGTG